>NZ_JBALOX010000037.1:0-33767 GCF_036965165.1 Bacillus sp. JJ1521
GAGTTCTGGTGTTGCTGTTGGGATTGCTCATACTGAACCTGAGTCGTAAGCTCTTTCTTGATTTCTTGTGCTGGGTCTTGGGACTGGCTCTCCTCCCCAGAATGGAGCTTTTCAATAAGTATGATCGCTTCCTCTGCAGTAAGTTTTCCTTCTTCAACTAACTTTAAAATACGTTTTTGTTCCTCTTTCATGGGTAATTCCTCCTTTAAATTTCATTATGGGCTAATACTTGAATTCCTTTTACGATGTTCCAAATCACGATTCCGATGTTAATAATGGCTAATAAGATGAAAATCAGCACCATGGCTGCTGCAAATGCCTCCACCGACCACATAAAGAAAAACGGGATAATGATAAAAACGATTGTTGCTGCTGGAATAATATGTGAAATCAACGCATGGAGGGCATGCTTTTTAACTGCTGGATTCTCAACAAGAATATAAACAACTAATGGTAAAATAAACCCCGCAAAGAAAATACTGAAGTAACACAACGCTGCAATTAATTTATCTGTATTCACTCTACATCACCCCTTTACAACTCTATATACGAAACCTAGTCATTAATGGTTTCAACATTTTATAAAAATACGTCTGGAGACTTAGTTGGCCGTAGAGCTGTAGGGATGGGTCTCCCGGTTCCTTTTCATTTATACTTGTGAAAATCAAGTAAGTTAGGGACCATGAGAATCGCCCCCATGGTCCCAAAATAGTGCTCATTTTTTAGACTTTAGTTCAAACAGTCCTTTAAGATTTTCACGATAGTGCCAAGCTAAAATCCCTTCAAATAGTGTGATAAAAATAGCTAACGGTAAAAGTGCCGAATCTACAAAAATATGAAAAGCTAAAATATTGAAGATTAATCCAGCTAAAACAACTAATGCCAACGGTACATACCTACGAATGATCAAAAGGGTTCCTGCAATGATTTCGACGCCCTTTTCCATCGCCAATAAATAGCCATCACCTAAGAATTCCATTGCAGCAGGACTTGTCGGTGCAAACGGTTCAAATCCAAATAATAGAGCATACCCGTTTAATCCGGCTCCTAAAAAAATGGTTCCCAACAGAATTTCAATGATTCGAATCATGAATTTCATTTTTGAGCTCCTTTGATATTGATTTGGAGTACCATATGCCATATCTTCCAGCAATATTCATAAAACTTTTCTTCAATCGTACAGCAGAAACGAGAACCTGTTTACCTTTTCCCTAATTCTCTCGCCAGGATTGATCGGCGAAAGCCCTTTTGTTGAATGAATTCTTTTATTTCTTTAACGCTCATATAGGAAAGTCGAATATGATAATAATTAATATACTCAATAATGGCAAATCCAAATAAGAAAAGGTACCAATATAAACCTTTTGAAAAAGTAGCTTGATAGACAAGTACAGGTATACCAATCACAAGTAATACAAGATTAATTTTCTTGAAGATTCGAAAAGTCACCCGTTGTTTGTTTGTTAATAATGAACGCTTGCCCTCCTTAACCCGCTTCCACTTCAGATACCAATAATAACTTCCTTGAAATAAGATCAATTCTAATATGCAGAATGCAAATATATGTGGAAAAGTGGTTAAATACTCGTTAGACCATTTGAATGTAGGAATATAAAATAACCAAAGGATTGGGAATAGAATGGCAGCCGCAAATTCCCCTGTCCAAAGGCCATATAGTTTTTTTTGAGTTCTTTCTTTCATGGTGCATCACCTATCAGTATTTTTCTATAATGCCAGATTACCATAATTTTCCGATCATGAGGTTAAAACAGGGACCCTTTACAAAAAATTAATTAAACAAAATCCCGATCTGTTTTCGCAAATCGGGATTTTAATATTATTTAGCAACTGTTTCTTTTTCTTTGATCAATTCTTTCATCCGTTGGCGGTCGCGTTGAAGGACTGGCTTTAGGTAGTGGCCGGTGTGGGAAGCTTCGACGTTTGAGATTTCTTCTGGTGTCCCTGTTCCTACGATGGTACCGCCTTTGTCTCCACCCTCAGGTCCAAGGTCAACGATATAATCTGCTGTTTTAATCACATCGATATTATGCTCGATAACAAGGACTGTATCGCCACTTTCCACAAGTCGCTGCAATACCTTCAGTAGTCTTGAGATGTCATCTACATGTAGTCCAGTTGTAGGCTCATCCAAAATATAGAAGGTCTTTCCATTAGAGCGACGATGTAGTTCAGAAGCAAGCTTCACACGTTGCGCTTCTCCACCAGATAAGGTTGTAGCTGGTTGGCCTAACTTGACATATCCTAACCCAACATCAAAAAGGGTTTGAATCTTCCGCTTGATTTTAGGGAGGTTTTCGAAGAACGAAACCGCCTCTTCAACCGTCATATCTAATATATCTGATATATTTTTATCCTTATATTTTACTTCCAATGTTTCACGGTTATAGCGTTTCCCATGACAAACCTCACATGGGACATAAACATCTGGCAGGAAGTGCATTTCAATTTTAATAATTCCATCACCACGGCAGGCTTCACAGCGTCCACCTTTGACATTGAAACTAAAACGTCCCTTTTTATAGCCTCTTACCTTTGCTTCATTGGTATTCGCAAACAAGTCCCGAATATCATCAAACACCCCTGTGTAGGTGGCCGGATTTGACCGTGGTGTCCTACCAATTGGAGACTGATCGATATCAATCACCTTTTCTAAATGCTCAATGCCCTTAATTGTTTTGTGATCACCTGGCTTGCTTTTTGCACGGTTTAGCTTTTGGGCAAGAGATTTATGAAGAATCTCATTTACTAATGTACTCTTACCTGAACCCGATACACCTGTAACCGCTACGAACATACCTAAAGGAAATTTCACTGATACGTTCTTCAGATTGTTCTCCTTCGCTCCCACAACTTCGATATAGCGGCCATCTGGTTTCCTTCTTTCGAATGGAAGTGGAATGAACTTTTTACCAGAAAGGTATTGACCGGTTAAGGAATTCGGGTCCTCCATCACTTCTTTCGGAGTTCCTGCTGAAATGATTTCTCCACCATGAGTTCCGGCCCCTGGACCAATATCGATTAAGTAATCTGCCGCAAGCATTGTATCCTCATCATGCTCGACTACAATTAACGTGTTTCCAATATCCCTCATTGTTTTTAATGTATCAATTAGCCGGTCATTATCCCGTTGGTGCAGACCAATCGACGGCTCGTCTAATATATAAAGAACACCTGTTAAACGAGAACCAATCTGGGTAGCAAGGCGAATCCGTTGTGCCTCACCACCAGATAATGTCCCTGCTGCACGACTTAGCATTAAATAATCAAGACCCACGTTGACTAAGAACCCTAGTCTTTCCTTGATTTCTCGAAAAATAAGGTTGGCAATCTGCATATCCTTCTCGGAAAGTTCAATATTAGTGAAAAACTCAAGGGACTCATTAATTGAAAGTTCAGTAATATTTGAAATATGTTGTCCGGATATCAGAACTGCAAGGCTTTCTCTTTTTAAACGGTGACCTTTACAGGAAGGGCAAGGCTTTTCACCCATGTATTTTTCCATTTGCTCACGAATATAATCGGAACTTGTTTCTTTGTAACGTCTTTCTACATTTCGAAGAACGCCTTCAAACTGAATATAATTTTCACGAACCTGCCCCCAATCATTTTCATAATGGAAAAAGATTTCCTCACCATCACTACCATATAAAACCTTATCCATTAGATGCTTTGGAATATCCTTTACAGGCATGTCCATATCAATACCGTAATGGTTGCAAACAGCTTCCAGCAATTGCGGATAATATTGTGAGCTTGTTGGCTCCCAAGGGGCAATGGCATGCTTCCGAAGTGATAAATCCCAATTTGGGATGACAAGATCCGGGTCAACTTCGAGTTTACTTCCTAAGCCATCACAATCAGGGCAGGCTCCGAATGGGCTATTAAAAGAAAACATTCTTGGTTCAAGTTCACCAATAGAAAAACCACAAATGGGGCAAGAATGAAGCTCACTAAACAAAAGTTCCTCTTCCCCCATTACATCAATGATGACCCTTCCTTCGCCAAGACGAAGTGCCGCTTCAAGTGAGTCAGCCAGTCTTGAGGATACGCCCTCTTTTACTACAATACGGTCAACAACAACCTCGATTGAATGCTTTTTATTTTTTTCAAGTTCAATGTCATCAGAAAGCTCAAGCATTTCACCATCTACACGAACTCTGACATATCCTTGTTTTTTAATATCCTCTAAAATTTTCACATGGGCACCCTTGCGTCCAGATACAACAGGACCAAGTACTTGTAGCTTCGTGCGTTCAGGGTATTCTAAAATCCGATCCACCATTTGCTCTATGGTTTGAGAGGTAATTTCGATACCGTGATTTGGACAAACCGGCTTACCAACTCGTGCATATAATAAACGTAAATAATCATATATTTCCGTAACCGTTCCAACTGTTGACCTTGGGTTACGGCTTGTTGTTTTTTGGTCAATTGAAATCGCAGGTGAAAGTCCTTCGATCGAATCAACATCTGGTTTATCCATTTGGCCTAAAAATTGACGTGCGTATGCAGAGAGGGACTCGACATAGCGTCGTTGTCCTTCCGCATATATGGTGTCAAACGCAAGGGAGGATTTACCTGAGCCAGAGAGACCAGTAACCACAACCAATTTATCTCTCGGGATCGTTATGTCTACATTTTTTAAGTTATTCGCCCTTGCGCCTTTCACAACGATTTTATCTAATGCCATATTTTATGTCATCCTTCCGCTTTTAACTCCAATATTAAATCACGTAGTTCAGCTGCACGTTCAAAATTAAGTGCTTTTGCTGCTTCTTTCATTTCTACTTCCATTTCACCTATCACCTTATCGCGTTCTTTCTTCGATAATCCCGTTAATTTAGGTGCTGTTTTATAGTTTTCCGTTTCTTCTGCCGCCGTCGTAGCGCGAATGACATCGCGAATATCTTTTTGAATAGTCGTTGGCGTAATGCCATGTTTTTTATTATATTCCTCTTGAATTTCACGCCTACGCTTCGTTTCAGCAAGTGCGATTTCCATTGAATTAGTAATCTTATCAGCATACATGATGACTCTTCCGTTCGAATTTCTTGCAGCACGACCAATCGTTTGGATGAGTGATCTCTCCGAACGAAGGAACCCTTCCTTATCAGCATCAAGAATAGCAACAAGTGAAACCTCCGGAATATCCAGTCCTTCACGGAGTAAGTTAATCCCAATAAGGACATCATATTTACCCATTCGAAGATCGCGAATAATTTCAATCCGCTCAAGTGTTTTAATGTCTGAGTGTAAATAATTTACCTTGATCCCAATATCCTTCAAGTAATCCGTTAAATCCTCAGACATTTTTTTCGTTAAGGTTGTAATAAGAACACGTTCGTTTTTGTTCACGCGGTCTTGAATTTCTCCTAATAAATCATCAATTTGACCTTGAATTGGTCGAACATCAATAATCGGATCAAGCAGTCCAGTTGGACGAATAATTTGTTCCACCATTTCATCGGTATGCTCAATTTCATATGGTCCAGGTGTAGCGGAAACATTTATAATTTGATTGATATGATCTTCGAATTCTGCAAATCGCAATGGACGGTTATCCAATGCTGAAGGAAGACGGAAACCATGGTCCACCAACACTTGTTTTCTAGCTTGGTCGCCATTAAACATTCCACGAATTTGCGGTAATGTTACGTGCGACTCATCGACGACAATTAACAAATCTTCAGGAAAATAATCCATTAATGTATATGGGGTTGAACCCGCTGGCCGTAAAGTTAGATGACGTGAATAGTTCTCAATTCCTGAACAAAAGCCCATTTCACGCATCATTTCAAGATCATAATTGGTCCGTTGCTCAAGTCGCTGTGCCTGAAGAACCTGACCATTTTCATGATATTCTGCTAAGCGTTCCTCAAGTTCCGCCTCTATATTTTTAATCGCAATTTGCATTTTTTCATCACGGGTTACGAAGTGGGATGCCGGGAAAATTGCGACATGCTCACGTTCGCCAAGGATCTCACCAGTTAAGGCATCTACTTCACGAATCCGGTCAATTTCATCACCAAAAAACTCCACGCGAATACAGTGCTCATCACGTGAGGCGGGAAAAATTTCGACTACATCTCCTCTTACTCGGAAGGTTCCGCGACGGAAGTCAATGTCATTTCGCTGATATTGAACATCCACTAACTTATGTAAAAGCTCATTACGCTCGATTTCCATACCTGTGCGTAGGGAAACCACGAGCTCCCTATATTCCTCTGGAGAACCCAAACCATAGATGCACGACACACTGGCAATGATAATGACGTCACGTCTTTCAAAGAGCGAAGATGTCGCGGAGTGGCGTAATTTATCAATTTCATCATTTACACTTGAGTCTTTTTCGATATATGTGTCTGAAGACGGAACATATGCCTCAGGTTGAAAATAATCATAATAACTGACAAAATATTCAACAGCATTATTAGGAAAGAACTCTTTAAACTCACTATAAAGCTGACCAGCCAACGTTTTATTGTGGGCAATAATTAATGTGGGTCGATTGACTTCTTTAATCACGTTTGAAATTGTAAACGTTTTTCCTGTTCCGGTCGCACCTAATAAGGTCTGATACTTTTTCCCCGACTTGATTCCATCAACAAGCTCTTTGATGGCTTTCGGTTGGTCACCCTGTGGGGAATATTTGGAGACTAATTCAAATTGATCTTTCACTAAGCTTCCTCCCATCCATTTTGTTGGTGATTTATATGAACTGTTTAGGTATTTTTTCACTGACTTTTTCTCGATAAAAACATTGTACCACAAACTGACATAAAACAAACAAAAATACGAACTGATATTCGATTAATTTTATTCAGTCGGTATCAAACTCCGACTGAATAAAATTATAGCCTCCGGCGGATGCCACGATTTTTCAGCGGAAAGTTTTCGAGCATAAGATCAAAGACTAAGATCGCCACGTCCTGTGGCNNACCCACCTCGTGTGGGCCTAAAAAAATCGGGTCCAAATACGCCAAGGCGCATTTGATTTAATAAAAAAATAAAGCCAGTAACTTAAAAAAGTTACATGGCTTTTATTTTTTCGCTCTTTCCCCCATATTTCTCGAATACAGGAATCCTGCCCCGAGCGAAATGAGATCCGCAATAATGATAAAAATGGAATCCGCATGCCCTTTATATATGGACGCTGCGATAAGGGCAACCGCTAGTAATAAGCCCACATAATAATTATAGGTTACCCTTGTGAAGAAAACGACGAGTACACCCGGAAGGATGAGCGCCAGGAATAGTTTCAATAACATCAAATTTGTATCCTTTCAACATTTTCATAGGTTTACTATAACAAAACTAGTAAAACAAAACACGTAATTACCCATTCTATTTAAATAAATCAGGATAGAACCCTCCAGCCAGTGTCTCCACCGAGTACGCCATTCGGTTTCCAGGCAGCACACTCTCCAATGAAATAACGACGAAGTTTTCGTTTTTTACACTTTCCAGCTGTGAAAGGGCGGGGTCGTTTTTAATGTCTTTAATTTTTTGCTCAATTGACGGTGCATCATAGTCGTGAATCAAGATTACATCAGGCTGCCTTGCCAGGACCTCCTCGTAGCTGACAGTGGTCCATTGTTTGTCAGTAATATCTTCAAAAATATTTCGTCCACCTGCAAGCTCAATCAATAACGTTTCAAAATTCGTTCCACCCGCTGTGAAAACACCGTTACCTCCGCTGTCGTATATGAGTACATTAACAGGTTCCTGTCCAGATAAATTCTCCTGTACTACCGCAATCCGTTCCTTCTGTTCGGCAACGAACGCCTCTGCCCGATCTTCAATTTCAAAAATCTTACCGAGGTCGAGGATTTCCTGATAGATTTCTTCCATCGTTGTCGCTTTGTCCATATACACCTTGATTCCGTAGCTATCTAGCTCATCTATATCTAAACCTTCTTCTCCGAATTCCCAATCGATCCCGTAAATAAAATCAGCTCCACTCGTTAATACAGCCTCTCTTGTAGCAGAACCGTATGTAAGCTCAGGGATTTTATCATAGTCCTCCGCATATTCAGGTAAAGCACCGCGACTGTGGTTGTCCAAGCTATTTCCGATTACATATTCAGAGAGTCCTAACGCAATAAACAACTCGGTCGCATTCGGTCCCAATGTTAGCACCTTGGAAGGCTTTTCAGTTATTTCTACTTCCCGACCATAATTATCAACAATGAGAGTATCTCCAGTTTGTTTTGCAGTGTTGTCCTCTTTTTCAGCACCACATCCTGCTAAAAATAATACAAGTATCCCGGTCAAAAGAAAAACTAGTTTTCTCATAAATATTCTCCTTTTAATAAACTTCCAGGTAAAAAGGTGATCGCCACCTTTTTAGTAACTGGATGAATTGTTACATCTGACCTAACCCCAAAAATCTCGTAAATCGATTCGGGACGTAGCACCTCTTCTGGAGTTCCCGCCATCAACATTCGTCCATCCTTGACGACATATAATCGGTCACAATAAATTGCAGCAAGGTTTAAATCATGGATAGCTGATAGAACGGTAACACCTAGCCCCTTAATTAAATCAAAAATTTGGAGCTGATGCTGGATATCGAGGTGGTTTGTCGGCTCGTCTAAAAGTAGCAATTCGGTTTGCTGTGCAAGCACCCTTCCCAGAAGTACACGCTGTTTTTCTCCACCTGATAGATTACTAAAATTTCGTTTTCCCATTTGGGACATACCAATTTGCTGAATGGCATTTGCGACAATCTCTTTATCTTGCTTACTATCGCCGTCAAAAAAGCCTTTATATGGGCTTCTGCCCATCGCAATGATTTCTTCCACCTTAAAATCGAACGGAACTACATTTTCCTGCCCGACCACTCCAATTTTTTTCGCTGCGGTTTTTGGATTCATTTTAGTTATATTTTCACCATCTAAAAATACAACCCCGGAGTCTGGTTTCAGCGCACGATAAATATTTTTTAAGAGAGTTGATTTCCCGCTCCCATTAGGTCCAATGATTCCAACAAACTCGCCTTCTGAGACATATAGATTCATATCTTCAATAATTTGTTTTTCATCCAGCGAAAAGTTTATATTCTCTACCTGTAGTTTCAATTTCCCACCTCATTTCTTCTTTGATTTTAATAACCAAATAAAAAATGGACCTCCGACTAGTGCGGTTAATATTCCAATTGGCAATTCCTCTGGGGCAATGACCATTCGTGCGGCGACATCTGCCCAAATCACAAAAATCCCACCGAGCAATGCACTTACAGGAAGAACTCGTTTATGGTCGGATCCAACTAGTAGCCTTGTAATATGCGGTATCATTAACCCAACAAACCCAATTGACCCACTAACTGCGATCGTAACCCCAGCTAGAAGAGAAGCAACAAGGATTAACAATTTATGCAATCTAGCTACATTAAAACCTAATGTTCCCGCTGTTACATCACCAAATAGTAGGGCATTTAAGGCACGGTATTGACTCATCAATACAACCATACAAATGATTGACACCGTGAGTGGCAGGGTTAAATAAGCCCATTTCGCTCCAGCTAAGCTTCCTGACATCCAGAAAGTCGCATTATGTAATCCCAATGCATTCGGTGCACTAAGCGTAATAAATCTTGTCAAAGCATCCATCATTAGGGCAATTGCGACACCAGAAAGCAAAAGGTGAGTCACATTGATTCTACCGTTCACTCTTGAGAGGATATAAACTAAAATAATCGTTACAGCAGCTCCGATAAATGCGCTGATAGATAAAGAATACCTCCCAAATATCGAAAAGGCACCAAACAGCATCCCTAATGTCGCTGTTGCAGACGCACCTGATGAGACCCCAAGAATAAAAGGATCGGCCAGATGGTTACGAACCAGTGCCTGCATGACAACCCCTGTTATTGCTAGTGAAGCCCCGACAATCATTCCTAATAAAACCCTCGGCAAACGTAGACCCCAGACGATGTTATGCTCAACCAGTGTCCAACTAGTTTCAATATTTAGAAATGGAAGTTTTGCTAAAAGAATGTTAAAAACTATTAGCGGATGAACTGAGACTGGACCAATTCCGATTGCAAAAAGGATAGAAAGAATGCCTAGAATAAACATCAACAATGTTATAACCTTCATATTTAGTTCATCCCGATTGAAGATTTTTCGAAACGAATTTCTTTTCATAGCCAACCCTTTCTTTATAAATATGAACGCCCAGAAAAGGATCTGAGCGTTTTACATGTCGTGTGTTTACACACCTTTATAATCATTACTTTCGTATAAATCAATAAGCTCGATGTCTTTGTTTTTATCTTGAAAATAGCGATACGTAAAGTCATTTTCAAATAAAACGACATAGCGTTCATTACGGTCACGAACTAGTAAACTTCTTGAATCAAATAGACGTAAATCTACATCCTTATTTCCAATCCATCTTGGAATTCGGTTTCCAAGTGTTGTGAATTCAACTGAAACATTGTATTCTGCCTCTAGTCGATGTTCAAATACTTCATATTGAAGCTGACCAACCGCACCAAGAATGAACTCGTCATTTGATTCCTGTCTGAATAATTGAATCGCGCCTTCTTGAACGAGTTGTTCAATTCCTTTTCTAAATTGCTTCGCCTTCATAACGTTCTTTACGCGAACCTTACGATACATTTCAGGTGGGAAGACAGGTAGCTCCTGATAATGCATATCCTCTTTACTAACCGTTAATGTATCGCCGATTTGATAGACATTCGGGTCATAAATACCAATTATATCTCCAGGATAAGCTTCATCAACTGTTTCACGGCTTGCCGCCATAAATTGTTGGGTCTGATTCAATTTAATTGATTTACCTGTACGAGTGATGTTGACTCCCATACCGCGCTCAAACTTTCCTGAGCAGATCCGTAGGAACGCAATTCGGTCACGATGCTTCGTATTCATGTTTGCTTGGATTTTAAAAATATAACCTGAGAATGTTTCGTCCTCTGGTGGAACTAGGCCAAGATTGGTTTTACGTGGCTTCGGTTCTGAAGCAAATTGTAAAAATGTATTAAAAAATGTTTCCACACCAAAGTTTGCGAGTGCACTACCAAAAAATACAGGGGTAAGCTCCCCATTAACTACACGGTCCACATCAAAGTCGTTTCCAGCTTCGTCTAATAAGAGTAATTCGTCTTGTGTACTTTCATAAACCGGTGTGTCTGTAATTGCTGGATGCTTTCCTTCCTCAAGTTCCTGTAATGGAATGATTTTTTCATCTTCATTCCCAGTGAAATGAACAAATTGATTATTGTAACGATCAACAATCCCTAAAAATCGTTTTCCCATCCCGACAGGCCAGTTCATAGGATAGGACTCAATTCCAAGAACTTCCTCAAGTTCTGCCATAAGATCAAGTGGATCCTTACCTTCACGGTCAAGCTTATTGATAAATGTAAAAATCGGAATTCCTCTCATGCGACAAACTTTAAATAACTTAATCGTTTGTGGCTCCACGCCCTTTGTAGAGTCAATGATCATCACGACACTGTCTACAGCAGTTAATGTTCGATAGGTATCCTCACTGAAATCTTCGTGCCCTGGTGTATCCAAAATATTGACGTAGAAGTTTTCATATGGAAAACTCATAACACTTGATGTTACTGAAATTCCGCGTTGCTTTTCGATTTCCATCCAGTCTGATGCAGCAAATTTCCCTGATTTTTTTCCTTTTACCGTCCCCGTTTCACGAATGACGTTTCCAAAAAACAAAAGTTTTTCTGTCATTGTGGTTTTCCCGGCGTCCGGGTGAGAGATGATGGCAAATGTTCTTCGTTTTTGAACTTCATCTATATAACTCATGCAAATTTCCCTTCCGTTATCACAAATTCTATCTAAAAAAATATATCATATTCAAA
Source organism: Bacillus sp. JJ1521 (assembly GCF_036965165.1). NCBI lineage: Bacteria > Bacillati > Bacillota > Bacilli > Caryophanales > Bacillaceae > Bacillus > Bacillus sp. JJ1521. The sequence continues at coordinate 11,876 of NZ_JBALOX010000037.1, forward strand.
AAAGAACCACAACGTGAATTGATTCCAATTTTACTAGAGGAAAGGCTTAAAAATAGGAAAATATGTGATACAAATCACATCCTGCAATTTGAGTTCCCACTATACTAAAGATAGAAATAGAAAAAATACTCAATGAGGTGAAAGTACATGTTTGTAGCATATTTTTTACTTGTAAGTATTATTCTCATTTGCGTCGGTTTTACAGTCCAAATTATAAACGGTATTAAAGAATAGATAGCAAATCACTCGATCAATAATCTAGATAAAGAAAATGGGAGAGGCTAGTTTTTCGACTAGACTCTCCCATTTTTTCGTCATCAAATAAAGGTACCCTTCCATTCTATAGCAACCCGGCCGCCATAGAGAATTCTCCTTAGGCCCGTGGCTTTGCGTCATCGTTTTTCAACAATTTTGCCTTTTGTATAGTTTGGTCGTCTATCTATGTTGTCTATCTAATGGCTTTACTCATGCGCTGATATTTACGCTGAATACTAATTGGGCTACGGTTTAACCTTTTTCCAATATCAGAAAATGGTGTCCCCGTTGCGACAAGCTCGATCATAGAATGAATTTCAACCGTTGTCCATGAGCGGTAATTGACCCTCTTTTGCTTAGAACGTTCACCTTCAACCCAGCCAGGTTCAGGGACGATTGCATTTTTTTCAATTTTCGAGAAGTCAACTCGATCCTTATTGTTCTTTGCCCAAAACCAAAAATCTTCAGGTTTAATAAAGTAAAACTTTCGTGTATTTCGTGTTGCCTTCTTTGTGTACTTTAGTCCATGGTTGTCAATCCAGAGTTTTACAGACTTTGGATCAATTTTTAATAGAGTTGCCAATTCATGCATCGTTAACTGACCGGTGAAGGATTTCGTGTTCGAAAGCCCTAATCTCTTAATTTTTATCTCAACCGCCGTTTCTGTCCTATGTAGGTGAGCCGCAATCGTAGAGATCTTCATTCGACCTACATTGTCCTTCAAAAACTCTATTTCCTCATACGTCCATGTTCTTTTCTTCAAATCAAAAATCCCCTTTTCATTCTTAATAGCACTAAGAATGAAGGGCCTTTCGATGACATACTACTATCATATCATACTATTGAACTAAAAAAATACTAGTAATTTTATTTTCACTAGAGTTGTCAAGTGCTTTTTATACTCTTTATAGTTTACGAGCATTTATGTAAGTAAAAGAAGTCAAGGTATTGAACAGGATCACCTGAACCTATTTTTAGATTAAATTTTTAATCACAAGCTTCATCGCATGGATTTGACCTAAATGGTAGGCTATATGGAAGAGTGCTAGGTTGGTTATATCGCCGTAGGATTCAAGCCCAAGAAATGGTTGTTTTAATCTTTCTTCAAAACGTTCAACGGGGATTTGCTGGGTTCTTGCTATCTGTTCGTTAAATTGAGTTACTAAATCTGCTAGTGTTTGGATGTCTCCATTCCAATCAGCAGGACTTGTTCCTTTTGCAAAGAGCTCCAAATAATTTCCCGGTAGAAAAGTAGACTTTTTCGGATAGCCAAACATAAACTGCTCATTGACGGTAACAAGATGCCCAATATGCCAAAGGATTGTATTATTAAAACCTTCTGGTTGAATAGATACTATTTGGTCCGTTAGATCCTCCACCTCGCCAAGAAAACGAACTTTTAATAATTCAAACTGCGTTAATAAATAGTGACTCATTCTTATACCCCCTGATTTTTAAAGTGCTAGTAATCTATATGGCACTATGGCGTATTCGAGACCTGATTCTTGTTGTTTTTTATAAGTTTATCTATTTGCAAATGGAGTTGGAGGCATTCTCATATAAAATATAGATATTTAGGTAGCCCTAAGTATAATACTTATTTCCTATGGTAGTTAGCATATTTTGTAAGTATGTTACAATTGCTGTCAGTAACAAAAACATGCTGTCGTTTCCCGGGAAATGTTGTCGGCAATAGGAAAAATTGTCGGATGTATTCCCCAAGATAAATACGAAAAGGTCCAAACCATACATCTGGTTTGGACCTTCCTCCAAGTTATGATAAATTTCTCTCAATCTTGTATTCCTCAGTTTTTTCAGTCAGCCATGCAGCGTATTCCTCTGAGATTTTTTGATCAAACAAGACTGCGTAAATTGTGTCTTTGTTTTCTTCATAATTAGCTTCTTCGGCTTCTTTTTTATCGGTTACTTTAATGATGTGGTAGCCGTGTTCTGTTTTTACAGGGTCACTAATTTCATCTTTTCCTAATGAAAATGCAACTTCTTCAAATTCCGCGACCATTTCACCTTTTCCGAAATAGCCAAGATCTCCGCCAGCACCTGCACTAGCAGTATCTGTTGAATACTCTTTTGCCAATTCAGCAAAATCGGTACCTTCTGCAAGCTTTGTAGCTATTTCATTTGCAGTTGTATCATCATCGACTAAGATATGACTTGCTTGAACCTGTTCAGCCTGAGCAAAAGAATCCTTATTTTCTTCAAAATAGGTTTTTATCTCATCGTCTGTGATCTCGATTCTAGGTTCAAGTAATTTTTTCGTTAGGATAAACTGTTTGATATCGTCTTCCACATCTTTACGGGTTACTCCACTTGATTCAATCGCACTCGTAAAGCTTTCCTCTCCTCCATAGGAGTCGATTAATGCCTGCAGCTCATCATCTAGCTCTTTATCAGAAACTGATATATTTTCTTTCTCTGCTTCTAGTTCAATAATTTTATTCGTGATTAATGTTTCTAAAACATTCGAACCATAAAATTTCTCTAAAGATGTGTGTAGTTCATCGCGCTCAATTTCAACGCCATCAACACTAGCAACGACATCCTTTTTGAAAACTGCGAAACCAATGGTCGATATGAGCGCAACACATAAAATTGTCCCAATCACCCAGGCTAGTTTTGTTTTCCCCATTATTTTTGTCCTTTCACCGCTATGCGTTATTCAATTCCCGTATTATTGCTTGTTAAGGTTAGTTTTGCAGTTTCAAGTTGGTTGCCGCGGTAAAAGCTTAATTCAATTTCATCGCCAATTTTTACTTTTGAATATAAATATTTTCGAAGTTCCATTGAGCTTTTAACCTCAGTATCATTGATTTTCAAAATCACATCGGTCATTTTTAAACCAGCTTTTTCAGCTGCAGAATTCTGTGCAACACTGGTTACGATAACCCCTTCTTTTATATTCTCAGGAAGGTCGGCGTAATACATTCTTGGAATTTCCGCGAGGTCTGCTAATCCGATTCCGATAAATGGACGTTCAATTTTACCACTTTCAATTAAACTGTTAATAATCGGCACGACATCATTACTAGGGATGGCAAATCCTAAGCCTTCAACACCACTATTGGCGATTTTTAAGCTGTTAATTCCGATGACTTGCCCTTGTGTATTTAAAAGGGCACCACCACTGTTACCTGGGTTAATGGCAGCATCAGTCTGAATAACGTTTAATTCCCAGCTACCTGCAGAGGTATCAACGGAGATGCTGCGATCCTTTGCACTTACAATCCCTGATGTAACTGTTCTTGATAAATCAAGTCCAAGTGGGTTTCCGATTGCAAACACCTGGTCACCAGGTCTTAATGACTCGGAATCACCAAATTGTAGAACCGCCTCTACGTTTTTAGAATCTATTTCTAAAACAGCTAAATCAGTTAACGGATCTGTTCCTATTAACTTAGCCATTGTTTTTTCACCATTATAAAGGGAAATTTCTACTTCGTTTGCATTTTCGATTACATGGTTATTGGTAACAATATAAGCTTTATCGCCATCCTTTTGAAAAATAACCCCGGAACCCGTTCCGCTTGCGACACTTTGTGAGTTACCTCTGTTAAATGGATTTTGTTGAGCCTGCATACTTGTAATTCCAACAATCCCTTTTGATGCATCTTCAACCATATCCGCAACGGAAGACGTTGAGTCTTTTACTGCTGTTGGTTGGATTTTCACAGGTCCTGACGCTTCGATTACTTCTGCGTTCTGTTCTGTTGCAGGTGCATTCGAATTGAAATATCCTTGCAATCCGTCAATATGCGGAGCGACTCCCAGCGTTAATGCAGAACCAAGAACTCCAGCAGATACCATGGATAGAAAGCCTTTCATTTTTCCATTTGATTTTTTATCTTTTGGTATTGAGGAACGAAGTGCTGTATCATTGGGAACCGCCACCGATTGTTGAATCGATTCTGCTTCGACTGGCTCAGCTGGCACTTGCTCCACTTCTGGTTCTAGTTTCATTTCTTGCTGTTCGTACTGAATTTCTTCTGTATGATTTTCACTATTTTCTAGGTTGTTTGGCTGTTCTTTTTTATCGTCAAATTCATCAAAACGTTTATCGTTTTCCATTATGAATTCCTCCTTAATTAACTCCATGTATTTATCATAGACAAAAATTATGAACAAAATATTAACAAACCTTGAAAAGACATGGAAAATATTTTGTTATCAAATGCGCCTTGGCGTATTTGCGCCCGATTTTTTTCAAGCTTGCTTGAAATATTCCTTTGAAAAATCGTGACATCCGCCGGAGGCTTTTCACTTTATTCAGCCAACTGCTGAATATAGTGAAAAATCCATCAAAAATATGATGGATTTACTCAAATGGAATTCGAATTTCGAATGTTGTTCCTTTTCCTTTTTCACTAGACACTTCAATTTTTCCGTTATGGAGCTGGACTAGCTGTTTTACAATCGAAAGCCCTAGACCGAATTGACCAAACGGCGTTCCGGTACGTGAGACATCTGCTTTGTAAAAACGATGCCATATATTCTCGATTTCTACTGGATCAATTCCCACCCCTGTATCTTCGATTTCAATGACCGTTTCGTTCTCCCCTGCTTTTCCACGAATCCAAATTGTTCCGTTATCGGTAAACTGAATACTATTTTTAATAATATTGATTAAAATTTGAATTAAGCGATCGTAATCCGCTGTAATCGTCAATCCTTCTGGAACCTCAACAATTAATTGGTCATTTTTTTCATCCGCTTGTGGCTCCAGTGTTTCTTTCACAACCTCAAGCACTTCGATTAATTCAATCGTTTCCTTTTGGAGAGTTACTTGATTAGAACGGATTTTTTCATAGTCCAAGTTTTCATTCACAAGGCGAATGAGGCGTTTTGTTTCCTGGTTAACTAATTGAACACCCTTAGCTTTTTCCTCTTCTGGAATCAGATCATTTTTTAATCCTTCAATCACACCGCTAATCGTTGTAAGTGGTGTCCGCATTTCATGAGAGACATCAGCCATAAATTTCCGTCTCCGGCTCTCAAGGCTTTCGATTTCCTCCATCGATTTCTGCAAACGTTGCGCCATCTCATTAAAATCATTGGAGAGTTCACCAATTTCATCAAAATTAGATGAAGGCAATTTAACAGAAAAATCACCAGCGGAGATCATCGAGGTTGCTTTACGTAAACGTTTGATGCGCTTCACATGAATCGTCGACAAAATCCAACTCATTAAAAGAGCAACAGCCAGTGCCAAAAACATCGTGTAAAACAAATATTGGTTAATATCATGGATCATTTCCTGCGTTCCGCTGATCGGTGATGCTAGAAGTACCCCACCAACAAAGGTTTGGCGAATCATATAAGGCATGACAATAAACGTTACTTCCTGCTCGAAACGCTTATAATCCTGTTTGACTGACACGATATGCCCACTTCGGACCTTGTCCCATTCCTTCTTTCTCAACTCCACTTGCGGGACAAATCCACCTACAGCACTTAGGCTCACTCCATTTTCATCAAATACTGTAAAATAAATATTTCGCTCACCTAGCATGTTTGAGTATTGAAGAATTAGTGCATCGACATTCGACGTGCGGCCAATATCGCTAATAATATTTTCACCATATGTGGTCAACTCTTCGACCTTCTCTTCAAAGACAAGGTTACCTACGTAATGTGCGAACACAATACTTAAAATAATAAACGCAACCACAATCACACTTATGTGGCTAAAAAGCTGCTGGAACATGTAACGGAATTTCATTTTTCGCCCTCAACAGATTCATCGAATTTGTAGCCCACACCCCATACTGTATGGAAAAAGGGTTGGTTTTCCGTACCTAGTTTTTTTCGAAGTCGCTTTATATGTACGTCAACTGTGCGCTCATCCCCATAAAACTGGTACCCCCACACACGATCCAATAACTGTTCCCTTGAGAACACCTGCTTCGGATGCTGCGCAAAATAATACAATAAATCAAATTCCTTAGGTGTTAAGTTGGTAATAGATGTTCCATTCAAGAGGACTTCCCTTGTGTTCTTATTGATTTTAAAATGCTCGGTTTGAAGGGTTTCAGCTTCAGCTTCACCTGTTGCCCTGTTATTATAACGGCGAGTAACTGCCTTAATTCGTGCCATTAACGCAAGTGGACTGAACGGTTTTGTGACATAGTCATCCGCCCCCATCTCAAGTCCCAATACCTGATCAGATTCACTATCCTTTGCCGTAAGCATGATAATCGGAACGGAGCTTTTCTCCTCGCGAATTTTTCGACAGATGGTCACCCCATCCATCCCAGGCAGCATCCAGTCCACAATAAGCAAATCCCAATTTTCCTCTTTAAAGCGGTTATAGCCCCTGAGTCCGTTATGGACAAACTCCCCTTCAATGCCTTCCTTTGAAAAAAACATCTCAATCATCGAACAAACACTTTCATTATCTTCTATAACGAGAACTCTCATGTTTCCAACTCCTAATATAGAACCATTGTTATTTCTATTTTACTATACAAAATCCCATTTAAAAAAGGAGTGCTTATTTTTTTACAAACTCTTGTGTACGTCCATAACTGTCTAAATAATTTAGTTTTATTAGGTTATTGCCGAATTCAAATCTCAAAGTTTCATTTAGAAACTCAGCTTGATACATCATTTGGTCACGATTCACTTTTACAAGATTAATAGGATAAGTATATCGAACACCATACTTTTTTGGAGCTGTTAAAAGTAAAGAAGTCCCACTGTTTTGTTGAATCGTTAGTTTAGTATTTTCATTTTCATACTCGCCTATTAATGGAGTGGTATCAATCTCTTGTTCTACATTTTGTGGAATCACGATAGATATTACATCCTTACCAAATACAATTTTCGATAGATCATCACTCATTTTTTCGATTGGCGTAAGGTTTAGATTTGATAATACAATGACAGTTACATCTTTTTCTAGATATAAATATAAGTCACTTACAAAGCCGTTTATATCCCCGGAATGGCAGGCAACTTTTTCAGGTTCATCAAGTAAAGACCAACCATAACCGTAGCCATCAAGATTAGGAGTAAACATTTTGTCGATGAGCTCTTTGCTTAACATATCTCCATTACGTATAGCCTGTCCCCATTTGAATAAATCCTCAACTGTGGAGTATAAACCGTATGCTCCAAGAGGAAAGGACATGTCAATAAATTCGGTATGAATGATCGTTTGATTTAAAGTGTGACCTGTTGCCAGAAAAGGAATAATCGTCCTTCCATCATCAACACCTGTATCCACTAATCCAAGTGGCTGGAATATTGTTTCAGTTAAAAATTTTGAATAGGATTTCCCCGTAATTTTTTCAATAATTGCCGTTAATACTAGATAACCAGCATTACAATATTCCATTCTTTCTCCTGGCTCGAACTCAAGTGGAGCATCTTTAATAGAATCCACCACCTCTTCAAGAGCGGATGGGAGCCTCATTGATCTATTCCAATAGTCCGGTGATGTGGTAAAATCCGCGACTCCAGAGGTATGGGATAATAAATGATGAATTGTTATTTGATTGCCAAACGTAAAGTCCGGTAAAATGAGATCAACCGTATCCGTTAATGCGAGTTTTCCTTCTTCTATAAGCTTTAATATTGCCACTGCCGTAAATGCCTTTGTAAGGGAACCGATTCTAAATTTTGTTTTCGCGGTTGCGGGTACTTCATATTGGAAGCTTGCATATCCGTAGCCCTCTGAAAGCAGGATATCACCCTTTTCCGCCACAAGTACAGCCCCATTAAAATACCCCTGATCTGCTAAAGATTTCATATAGTTTTGCAGATTTTGACTCATAAATTCCTCCTATGTATGAAAGGGGCTAGTAAACTTTGCCCCAGAAAGTGTTATACCTTCATTTCCCCATGCTCTATTGCTGATTTTTCAATTTGAATGGTGGTGTGTTCTATTTTGAATGTGTCGCGTATTTTATCAATCGCTCGTTGTAAAACTTCCTGACTATCATAATCGTCTTTGATTAAAATATGGCAGGTGAGCGAATCCATGCCGGATGTAATCGTCCAAATGTGGAGGTCATGAACATCGATAACCCCATCAATTTCCTCTAATGTGGTTTTGACTTCTTTTTGGTCAATTGTAATTGGTGTGCCCTCCATTAGGATGTGAATTGAATGAGTCAAAACACCCCAAGCACTTTTTAAAATAAGGATAGCTACTACAACTGAAATTATTGGGTCCGCAATATACCACTCAAAGAATAGCATCAAGAAGCCTGCGATAATCGCTCCAACCGAACCGAGGGCATCTCCTAGAACATGTAAGTATGCACTACGTAAGTTGACGTTATTTTTCACATCGCCTTTACTAATTAACGACCAGGCGCTAAGCAAATTCGCCAAAAGTCCAATTCCGGCAATGATCATCATAGTCCCGCTTGCAACAGTTGGTGGTTCAAAAAATCTTTTGAATGCTTCAAACACGATAAAGCCCGCAATGATGAACAACGTAATCGCATTGAAAAGCGCTGCCAAAATTTCAAATCGATAAAATCCGTAGGTTTTCTTCGCCGACGCAGGTCTTGTTGCAAACCAAAACGCAATTAAACTTAATAACAGCGAGCTTGCGTCACTTAGCATATGACCTGAGTCGGAAAGTAAAGCTAAGCTATTTGTGATAAGTCCGCCGAAAAATTCAAGCAGCATAATGCCAGTAGTAATAATTAATGCAATGAGTAAACCTTTTTTATTTCCTTCTCTCACTTCATCGTAATGATGGTGATGATGATGACCATGATGGTCATGTCGGTGATCATGGTGGTGATGGTGATGTCCCATCATTCTCCCTCCTATTCGTGTTCAATATGATGAATGACCTGGTGCAGCAACGTTATGACATGTTCATCATCATATGTATAAAGGAAACTGTTACCTTCACGTCGGTATGTCACTAAGCGCAAATTTCTAAGTAGGCTGAGTTGATGAGACACTGCAGATTGTGACATTTCGAGGATTTCCGCGATATGGGTTACTGAGCATTCCTCTTGAGATAATAAATAGAGTATTTTAATTCTTGTTGGATCAGCGAGTGCCTTAAAAATCCGCGACGCCTCGTCAATGGTTACTTGTGATAAAAAAGAATGATCCTTTTGTTCCAATTTTAAAACCTTCTTTCTTAAGATACTTAATATTAATCCTAATGATAGGGAGAAGTAAAACCGCACTATGTATATGAGCATATGTTCATGTATAATATTACGATAGAGGATAAAAGGTGTCAATTAGAATTGGAAATTAATTCATTTTGTAAAAAAGGGCATTATCCCAAATGTGGCAATAATACCTATGTCCCAATAAAAACCCTACATTTCACGATGAAATGCAGGGTTTAACATACTATTTCATATTTTCCCATTCTTCCCTAAGTAATCCCATTCGAATCGAATCATAGTAGATGCCGTTATAATAGCGGCATTTTCTCATGCGAGCTTCAAGTGTCATACCCAGTTTTTGGCCGACCTTGATCATGCGGTGATTTCCAGACCAGGTGGTGTATCCGACTCTTTCGATATAAGGGATCGTTTCAAATAAATAGTCAATCCACAGCTTAATTGTTTCCGTTCCGTAGCCATCACCCCAATATTCAGGAAGATAGATGACTATCCCCATCTCAAGCCATCTCGTTGCTTCACTTTCCCAGTAAAAAAGGACCGATCCAATGATTTGCCCATCCGCTTCAATGATCATTTGATCCAGTGGATGGTGCTGCATTGCGATTTGATGCTCAACCTTTTTTAAATACGTTTCTTTATCAATGTACTTATGCATAAAATAGGGCGCATCCCATTTTTTCCATTCAGGATTAGGGTTAGCGTAGCGCATCTCCCAAAGTGTAGGTAAATCATCTTTTTCAAGTTGACGTAAGATTACTTTTTCTCCCTTTATTTTGACCAGATTCATTATGATCCCCCTGTTATCATGTTTCCTATAGTTTTTATTCGGTATGGATAAGGAAAATCCTTTCTTTTATTGGAAATTGGGCATTATGGTTTCGTACATTATACATCTTTCTTGGCTTTGCAGGTTCGGTATTCCCTAGTTTTATCCAGTTAGGTGCCTCTTCTTTGACTTTGCATGTTCGGTGTTTCCTGATTTTATCCATTTGCGCACCTTTTTACAGAAAAGGTTTTTTTACATATGTATTTTAATAGTTTTCTATACAAAAAAAGCATGCAGCTCCAAACTGCATACTTTTAGTATCCGACAATTTCTAAAAAGTTGTCTTTAAATGTTTCTTCTTTTTCAAATTGCATTTCTTGTTGCTGTTCGATTTCTGCTCGTCTTGCCATCTCGAATTCTATTAATCTTGTTTCGCTAACGTCTCCATCGATTAAGGCTTGCTCAAGGATGGGTGCCAACACATAGGCATCCTTTATCGCACAGTTAATTCCGATCGCAGCCGTCGGGGTCATGGTGTGAGCGGCATCCCCTAGGATGACAAGACCATCTTTTACCCAAGTGTCTGCATTTGAGCTGAACACTTTTAAGCAAACGAAGTTTTTCCAGGATTGGATGTGTTCACGAACAATTGGCTCTAATTCCGGAAAACTTGTTAAAAGTGGTTCCAAGAATGGTTCAAGTGGTTGCTTCCGTAAAGAGGGAAATGTCCCTTCTTCAATATTCCAGCCAATTTGAATCATCCCACCTGTTTGTGTGAACAATGCAAGTTGATGACCATTGGCGAGAACCATTTTGGTTGAAGGCTCCCAATCAGCAGGTGCAGGGATTTTAGCCCAAAGCACATCGTAACCATGCGTTTCCTCTATAGCGGCAATTCCCGCTAGTTTTCGAACAGTCGAATAACGACCATCCGTACCCACTACAACCCGGCTTGAGATATTGATTTCTTGTCCATTTTGTTTTGCCTTTACACCCGTATAGTTGCCATTTTCATCCTGAACTAACCCGGTTACAGTTGTGTTTAAAAGCAGCTGATAATTTGGAAATTGTGCAGCTTCGTTTGAAACAGCCGTTAAAAAATGTGGCTGCGGAATATGAATTCCAACGTGATCGCCTACTGTTGGAGTGATTGATTTTACAATATGTCTGCCATAAAGATATTCAACCTTCTTCATTTTTAACAAACCAAGTGCTTCTATTTTATCAAAAAGATGATGTTCTTTTAAAATCGCTTCGGTTTCAGCATTGATGTGCTCGCCTCTAAATTCACGTTCGTTTCCTGAAGTACGCTCAACAACAATGGTAGATATTCCTTTTTCAGCTAATAAATAGCCTAGCAAAGCACCCGCCGGACCTCCGCCAACAATACATACATCTGTCTGTAAATTCATATTTTCACCTTCTATAGTAAATCGTATGATGTAAAAAAGTTTTCTAATAAGAAACAAAGTTTACTAAACGATAATTAAATGATAACAACCAAGTTTTATTTGGTCAACTGATATTCATTTCCATCTCCAAAGTTGCACTTTCACAATTCATTCGCTATGTTAAAGAAAATACAAGTAAAGGATGAGAACATGACGAATACCTCAATTACAACATTAACAATGATCAGACAATTTGATGTCGACCCTGAAAAGGTTTTTAATGCTTGGACCGATTCAAATATGATGAAAAAATGGTTATTTACAATGGAACACACCAATAAAGTTGCAAAAAATGAACCACATGTCGGTGGTACCTGGGAAATTGTTGACCATAGAAATGACAAGGATTATCGAGCCATTGGCGAGTACATTGAAATCGACCGCCCAAATAAATTAGTTTTCACTTTTAAAATGCCGCAATTTAGCGATACACAGGACGATATTACAGTTCAAATTAAACCTATTGAAAATGGCTGTGAAATGACCTTTACACAAGATATTGTCGTGCCACATGAGGAAGAGTGGACGGAAGAGGACATCGAAAAAGCGCTCAAGGAGTACAATGAAAGCACAGAACAAGGCTGGAACTGGATGTTCATGGGTCTAAAGCAGCTAGTTGAAACTGGAAAAATCAATTATCCATCTTAAAAAGAATCGCTTGGGATTCTAACGGGAGATGAATGTTACTTATACCGTGTTTGAAAAATACGCGGAAAAATTCCTTTTAAATTTAAAAATACTCATATTTCCCTAAATATAAGGGGATGTTTTCCGTTTATCTTATCCAAATCTTAGGATTTTGTCCTATTTTAGAGCAGGTAAACGGAATATCTCCGCCTATATCTACTCCTTAAGCCTTCATTATATACATTACCGGAAATTCTCCGCCTATGAATTTTCTTACTTATACGAAGAAAATCAACAATGAAATGTAATAGAGCCTCTGATAAAAAAACTTGCTCCCTTACCTCAAAATTCACAAATCGCTCACTGACAAGAGGATTAGTAGATGTGTTAAAATACTAATATATCAACATGTATACGGTTACAACACAAAGGAGAGTGATTACAATGCAGGTCAGAGATTTTATGATTACAAAAGTATTTACTGCACAACCTTCGAATACCGTCAAAGAATTGTTACTTATCCTTAAATCAAATCGAATTGGCGGTGTACCAGTTGTTGATGATAAAGGTAATTTAGCCGGTATGGTATCAGATGGTGATGTATTACGCTACCTGATTCCAAAGCACATGGGGATTGCCGGGATTGCAGGGATGGTTTATTTAAGAGAGAATGAGGATTTAAAAGATGTAGTGCAGGAAAAGTTAGATACCCCCGTCAAAGAAATCATGACCAAGAGAAATATCCTTTCCGTATCACCTGATCAAGATTTCGAAAATGCAATGCGATTATTATCGAAACATCATTTTAAAAAACTTCCTGTGGTCAATGGGGCTGGTCGCGTTATAGGTGTATTAAGTAGAGGGGACATCATCAATAATATATCGGAGAAAATTCTTATATCGTAAAAAGAAACCATTCGCAAAGATTCTTCTTCTTTTCGAATGGTTTCTTGGATAATAGGACTTAATTTTGTACAGGTTTTGTGGCTTTCACTGCTGATGCAGACTTTTCCTTTACATCTCCAGCTTTTCTTGTAAATAAAGAACAAATTAGCGTAACAACTGAAATTCCTGTTATAAAGTAGAAGGCATATTTTACACCTGCGGCTAAGATTTCCAGCTCTGATGCAGCAGGAACCTCGACCACATAACTTCCTTGGCCTGCTGTAAATAACGTAATCGCTATTGCTGTACCTGCTGCCCCAGCTACTTGGTTTAATGTATTCATAGCTGCTGAACCATCTGCGTATAATTCACGTGGCAATTGATTCAGTGCATTTGTTTGAGATGGCATTGTTACCATCGTTAAGCCAAAGAATAAAACCATAAAGGCGACGATGATTTGCCATGCTGGTGTTGTTGCCGAAATGGATGATAGAAAAATAATATTACCTATTAATACAAAGATTGATCCCACGATAACGAATGGACGAGGTCCCCATTTATCAAATAAAGCTCCTACAATTGGCGACATAATCACATTGACTGCATTTCCAGGAAGCAATAATAAACCAGCAAACGCAGCGCTAAATAATAATGCACTGTTCAAATAAAGTGGTAATAAAATGGCTGTTGATAAAATAACCAAAATACTAAGAAACATCATTACTGTTCCTAATGTAAACATCGGAAACTTGAAAACACGTAAATTCACCATCGGTTGTTCCATTGTCATTTGGCGGATTCCAAATAAGACAAGTGCGATAACCCCAGCAAGTAAAGGTGCCCAAACGATAGGAGCAGAAATAGGCTCTTCAGCCATCGTACTTAAAGAATAAATTAATCCACCAAAACCAATCGATGAAAGGAGAATCGATAAAACGTCGATTTTCGGTTTTGTAATTTCAGAAACATTTTCTATTTTTGCTACAGCAAAAAGGGTTAGTAAGATATAAAAAATCGCACTAATCCAGAAAATGTAATGCCAACCTAATGTACTAATAATGACCCCTGAAAGTGTTGGTCCTAAAGCAGGGCCTAATGTAATTACAAGACCCATAATCCCCATTACAACTCCACGTTTATGAATCGGGAAAATTAGTAAAAGTACACTTACCATAACTGGTATTAAAATACCTGTCCCCATCGCCTGTACAATACGGCCGAGTAACAGTATCGCAAAACTTGGAGATAGAGCAGCAAGTACAGCTCCAAGTAATGAAATCACAAGTCCTCCAATTACTAACTGTCTAGTGGAAAACCATTTCATCAATAATGCAGAAATTGGAACTAAGATTGCTAATACTAATAAATATCCTGTTGTCAGCCACTGAGCAATGACAGGTTTAACTGAAAACTCGCCCATAATGTTTGTTAACGCCATATTTAATGCTGTTTCACCGAATAATCCAATAAAGGCACCCAGCATTAAAATAAATGCCATAGTCTTTGGATTTTTAACATGTAATTGTGTATTCATAAAAATCTCCCTATCTTTAATTCGACTAGGTTTAGTCGATTTTTTTGCATAATAAAAGCCAATCCCCTCTTCAATGAGCTATGCTCATGAAAAATGGATTGGCCGTTTTTCAAAAACCATATTATTCTATTTTTATAAATTACATTTTAAGTTTTCTTTTTAGTGGATCCACATTAACCGGTCTGTTTGTAACTTTACCAAAAATTTTTCCTTATAGTCAAGAGTTTTTTTCACTACGACTATGATGTAAATTTTAACCTAGTTCCATACTCACTCATAAAAAACAACATTAATCTGCTGCAAGTAGGAAGATTCCCTAAAAGTTATTTTTACCAATCATTATATCAAAATCAACGGTAATTTGAGACGATTCCTTATTTAAAAATGACGTAACTTTATCTTTTTTTGCCCATGTCATAGGTGTCATCTGAACCAACCATTCTAGCGCAGATTTATTAAGTTTCCTAGTATACGTTAACCTTGATTGATCGACAAAACGAAAATTCTCATAAAATCTTTCTACTGTATTTGTATTCGAATAGGGACGTTTTTCAAAAATTTCTTCTCGTAATTCCTTCAAATATCCACTTTGAGGTACAATCTTAATAACGATCCCATCCTTTTTCAATAGCCTTTTAAATTCTACATAATTCGAAGGGGAAAGGATGTTAAGGACGACATCGAACTGAGCAGTCTGAAACGGTGTGTTTGCAAGGTCCGCCACCGCCCAAATCTTATTGGGATAGTCCTTAGACGCTGCTCGAATTCCTTCTTTTGACAGATCAATTCCAATCCCAATTACATCCTTGTTGACTGTCTCACAAATCTTAAACAGGTGCGATCCCTCTCCACATCCCGTATCAAGAATCGTTATTCTATCACCTAAACATTGACTGACTATCCTTGAAATTTCATTGGATAATGGCTCGAAAAAACCATTATCAATAATAAGTTTTCGTCTAGCATCAAATAGTTCCTTGCTATACTTTGTGTTTACTGATTGAGTCGTAAAATTGATATAGCCTTGTTTCGTAAAGTCAAACGTATGCAGGTTGGAGCAAATCAAGCTTTTATACTCCATTACCTTCATCGGCGAATGACAAATAGGACAAGCAAACATCGTTTCAAATTTGCTCACATAATCTGCACTTTGTATTCTTCTATTCTGTTGTAACAAAAAAGCCACCTCATTCATTCGTTTTAGAAATGAAAAAGGCATAGACAAAGAAACCCTCACCAACTTTTCCAAAAAAATAAGTAGGGTCTGCGTTAGTCTATACCTGTTTTTATCTATAACGAATGAATTGTATGATCATGATAATGACTCCTTGTCTTAGCTTGGGACTGTGTCCATAAATATGGTAACAAGACTATAAGGGCAAATCAATCTACAATTCTATCCAAAACCTCTTATTGAGTCATTACCACAAACCCTAACCAGCCAATTAGGATAAAATTTGGTGCAATCAGCAAGATGGATAACCATCTTATACTTTTGGCAAGGGACACTGCGGATCCCACATAAAAAAGTGGAAAGACGAGCCCCCAGATTTCAAATCGTGGTGTAGCTGCAAGATATAACGACATGGGTATTATTAGCACTGAGGAAATCACAAGCAGGATAGGTTTTTTTATACATATTGCTAAAATTGACAGGATTAACGATGCAATCATGAAAGGCCAAAATAGTAGTGTCATAGAAACCTCTAATCTTAAAATAGGGAAATTGTGTTACATAAATAGGTTCAACAAAAAGAGGTGTTAATTCTACTTTATTAACACCCTTATGTTTTAAAAATAAGCAAAACAATCAGGAAAATAATGAGACCAATCATAAAAATTGTCCCAAGACTTGCGCTGTAAACAATATACACATTCACATTAAGAATCACATGGACAATCAGAACGCCAAGTATCAAAATTAGCAATAAGATTGCTACATGAATATTTTTATTTCGTTTCAAAAAATCAGCACCTTGAATTAAATTAGGAAGGCTTGTATTAAACATCTATTTGCTCTTTGTTTACAATATTCCTAAAGGACTCAAAGTGCTACATAGGGAAATCCCCATTTTTCAACTTTCCGTATTTAGCCTCTTTATAAGTGAGACCGCTTGTTCAATATGGTTAACATCAAATATTTCTATTTTCAGGTTCATGGATTGTTTAACTTCCCTCGCTTCTTTGGCATTTCCGCTAGGAACAATGATATAGGGATATGAATTTTTCTCGGCAATCCTCACCTTTTCTTCGACCATTCCAATTGGTAATACATCCCCAGATGCATCCAGTGCGCCTGTTACACCAATTGTTTTCTTGTTTGTTAACTTCCCATCTGCAATTTTTCCGGATAATGCAATCCCTAACCCGACACTATCACCTGAAATATCATCCCGCTTTAAAAACGAATCAATACTCGCGGTGTCCCCAGAAAGATAATTTTGTACGTTTTTCCTCATGATTGCAAAATCATCGTCTTTATTCATTATCCAATGCCAAAGCTCAGCATTTTTACCTTTGTAGCGACTCTCATTCTCAATCTTTTGTAAATTAAGGACTTCTTGTTCTTCATGTTCCAAACTATTAATGATGAGTTCTTCATCTTTTAGATATTCGAGATCAAAGGATTTAACAACCATTAAATGGATACCAGAATGTTCAACCGCTTCAATAGGATCTGCCGTCAAGCTTACACGATAAGTAAGAGATTCATAGTTTACTAATTTCCATTCAAAAACCAAAATACATATTAATAAGGCCGAAATGATTTGGATTATTTTTAATTCGGATTTCTTATTTCGAAAAATAATTAACAAAATTAATAGAAAAAGGAGTTCTGCAGCTAAGATCCCAACTAGCCAAAAGGCATTTATAAAGTCAAAATAATAAAGACCCCACAAGATTATGTATATGAGAATTACTGCGACTCCGGTAAAAATAAATGGTTTTTTCACGAATGGGTCCTCCTATGATATCTAGGATTGAGGACGCCAGCGTCCAAATCCACCCTCTGTATTTATGAGTTGTCCAGTAATCCAGGAAGCTTCTTCTGTTAATAACCATGCAATAAGTCGTGCCGGGTCTTCTGGCTGTCCCATTCTTCCAAACGGGAACATTGGTTTCAGATTCTCCCACAGTTCCTTGGTCATATATCCCGTATCTACTGGTCCAGGGTTTACTGTATTGACGGTTATGTTTTGATCAGCGAGTTGATCAGATATGGTTAGTGTTAGATCAGCAAGCGCTCCTTTGGATGCGACGTACGCTATTTCACCAGACATTGGGCCTAGCCTTTGACCCGAGGTCATGAAAATGATTCTTCCACTACCTAATTTAGGATCATGTTGTTTCGCAAAACATTGTGCCAGTAATATAGATGAACGTGCATTGACTGCCCAGTGTTTATCTAACATTTCCACAGTTAGTTCACCAAGTGCGCCATCACTTCCACTCATTGCATGATTACAAACAAGAGCATCAAGATGACCATAAGTTTTACTGATTTCATCCATCACACTTTGTGGTTCTTTTGGGTCTGAAAAGTCCCCGCTGATGTCATATAAAAATGCATCATCTATTAGCTCCGCTTTAATGCCTTCTATTACTTCCTTTAAATCATCTGCACCCCAAAATTGTTCTTTATCATGTAACTGGAAATGATGAATAATCACAGATGCACCCCAACCAGCCACTTGACGGGCAATCGCATACCCAATTCCTTGGCGTCGGCTAACTCCAGTAATCAGTATTTTTTTACCTTTGAGTGGATATTGATCTCGAGTAAATTGACTCATTTTCCATGCCCCCCTTTTTCGTTAGAATTCTTCAGGATTCTCATTTAAAAATAGCATATTTTTTCCAAGTTTTACATCGATTTTTCACACAATAAAATCAAAAAAGCATTGCCCCTATGACAACGCATCTAGCAAAAGCTCGATTTAGTTCTTCCCATATTGTTATTTCGGGGAACTTCAGTCTCCCCCATCACCACCACCATCACTTTCTCCGTTATCACTTTCATCTTCGAAAAAATTATTTAGGGTATCAATTAAGCCTTTATTCTGATTTTCATTTTCAAGCTGATGGGTATTTATGAAACTTTCGATTGTGAATGCCTGAATTGCTTGTTGTTTACTCCTCAAAACAAAGTAAAGAAATAAAATTATTAGAATGAGAGAAAGGAGTACTATGAAAATCAATTTGACACCCCCTTATTTGTCCTTTTTAATAGTTATAAAATCACCTTGCTTTTAATTACATTATTTAACAAGTTAAAAGTTTATATTACCGAAAATTGGTCCCGTTTTTATTAGTAAATATTATTTCGAAATTGTAAAGGGTATATATAGAGGAGTCTAGTAAGTTAGCATTATCCTCATTTTTATTATTTCAAAAATCATATAAAGTTATATATCAAAAGTACCAATTTTCTAAAAAAAAGGTTTAAGAATTATACCAAAATCTCTATATAATTTCTTATAGACTTGCTCTTAACATGAGGTTTGTCCCATTTTCTCCGTTTAACCTATTATTTACCTCCTATTAAAACGATGTCCACACTCACAATCTATACTAAATCTATCAAACGATTAGGAGGAGTAAAAATGAAAAAGAAATCTATTAAAAAGAAATTAATCCCGTTTGCAGTCGTATCTTCACTCGCGCTTGGAGCCCTTGTCGGAAACTTTTCAGTACCAACAGCTGATGCAAATTCAAATAATCAAATCGGCAATAATGGTAAAGCTAAAAATGTTATTTTTATGGTTCCGGATGGCTACTCTGCATCTTATGCAACGAATTACAGATGGTATAAAGGTGAGGAAACTGTGTTAGATTCTATGCTAGTAGGGATGCATCGTACCTATTCAGCGAACACAAAGGTAACTGACTCAGCTGCAGCAGGTACTGCAATGGCAACTGGAGTCAAAACAAATAATGGGATGATTAGTACATCTCCAGATGGTAACGAATTAAAAACCATTCTTGAAGCTGCTGAAGAACAAGGAAAATCATCAGGCTTAGTCGCCACTTCAACAATTACGCATGCAACACCAGCTGTATTTGCTTCTCATGTCGCTTCACGTGCAAATGAAGCAGATATTGCACCGCAATTACTTGAAAATGATGTCGATGTTATTCTTGGAGGAGGTAAAAAATACTTCCCAGAATCCTTATTGAATGAGGCAGCAAAAAGCGGTTATCAATATGTTACAAATCAAGATGAGCTTAAAAATGCTAAAAAAACGGACAAGCTTATCGGTTTATTCGCTGAAGATGGCATGGCACCTGAATTAGATCGCGACGAAACAAATGAACCAAGTCTTGCAGAAATGACAGAATCTGCAATCGATGTTCTTCAAAAAGATAAAGACGGTTTCTTCTTAATGGTTGAAGGTAGCCAAATTGATTGGGCTGGTCATGATAATGACGCTGCCTGGGCTATGAAGGATAGTGAAGCATTTGAACTTGCTGTTGAGAAAGCAGTCGAATTTGCGAAGAAGGATGGCAACACATTGGTAGTTGTTGCTGGCGACCATGATACAGGCGGAATGTCAGTCGGTGGTTATGGTAAAGGTGACGCAAATCTTGAAGTTTTACGTAATGTTTCAGCAACTGGTGATTTCATGGAAAGCAAATTGAACGCTGACCGCAGTAATGTTAAGGAAGTTGTTAAGCAGTATACAAACCTTGATTTAACAGATGCTGAAGCTAACAGAATCAAAACCGCTAAAACACCATCGATGGCTATCAATCAAGTCGTTTCTGAACGTGCAATCGTTGGCTGGTCAAGCACAGGTCACACCGGTACAGACGTCCCTTTATATGCATTCGGACCAGGATCTCACTTATTTAACGGTTTACATGAAAACACAGACCTACCTGTATTAATGGCTCATGCTATGAAAATTAAATTCAACCCAGGAAAATAAGAGGCTATTTAAAAGGAGCTGGTTTGATGATAATTAACTAGCTGAAGTAGCACCATAATTGTTCGATGACAATATTTCCATGCAATACTATGAATTTAGCAAAGTAAAAAACAAGGATTCCTATTAATTTGGGTATCCTTGTTTTTTAAGTATAGAATTAAACTCTTACTTCACTTATAAACGCATGCGTATTCCCTTCTGTATCTTTAAAGAAAGTCATCCAAGTTTCAGTTTCTCCCATTTTTGCTACAATATGTGGTTCATCAATAAAGGATATTCCATCACTCGTAAATTTTTCATAGGTTTCCTTTATATTTTCAACTTGAAAATATATAACAGAACTTGAATGTGAATACTCCTCTTTCTCTGGCAAACTTAGAAGAATTCTTGTCCCATTACAATCAAGAAACGCCATAGTTTCTGTCGAAAAAAGTAGTGGTAGTCCAAGTCCCTTATAAAAGCTTACTGCCCTGCTTACGTCTTGGACAGGCACACCGATTTGGTTTATCTTTTGGATGAAATTCTCTTTCATATTATCGCTCTCCTTATACTATCTTCTCTGCATTTTTCTTTGCTTTTATTTTTAGTACCCACTTTGTGATGAAGTGAGTAAGAAGTACCATTAATGTATTAAGTCCTATTATGACAATCGAGAACAAGATATAAGCAACTAATAGCCACCCAATCGCTTCAGCTTGCTGCCCCCCTTTGTTGGCTACATAGAACACATAACTTATGATGATAATAATCTGAACTCCGGATGCTAAGATACAATTGATTGTGAAAAATTTATCCAATTTCTCACTCTTTCTTGTAGCCCTTATTTGTAATGGTACCCCTACAACTGCAGGACTAAAGACTACCATGTAAAACAAGAACCCCTCTATCAATTCCCCCATGATTTACCTCCAGGTAACTTCCCTTATATTTACAACTTTTTCTTTTCTTCCTTAACTGCTAGAATCTGAGTTTCTGCACCTATTTCTTTTCGTATAGTTTTTCTTGCTTCTGCAGGTGTCCTTGCGTTGATTGGCTTTATTTGTGTTTTTCCGTCTACTTCGATTTCGACAAGGAAGCATTTGGCTCCACATCTCATGAAAATCTCTCCTACTTTTTCTGTTTAATGATTGCTGGTATCGTTAGTACAAGTAACAAAGCGCCGACAATTAAATATTTTCCCTTTCCCTCGTAGGAAATCATTAGTATAAGGTCCCAATAATTGCTTGGTCCAGAATTAGCACCTTCACCAAATGGATAATCAAAAACAAAAGGTAAGATCCCAAAAAACGATATTAAAATTCCAATCACTAAAAAGAAAAATA
>NZ_JBALOX010000038.1:0-46640 GCF_036965165.1 Bacillus sp. JJ1521
CAACAAGCTGACGATTCGACATTTGAAGGAAAATAAACGAAGAACCCTAGTTACGATCATTGGTGTAATCATTTCTGTTGCTATGATAACAGCAGTTGCGACGCTTGGTGTCTCGTTTTTAAACCTGCTTATACGAGATGACATTGCAACAAATGGAGAGTGGCACGTCAAATATAATAATGTCGATGCAGAACAAATCAAGAAGATTAAAAATGATAGTCAAACAAAAAAATTGATCCTTTCAAATGATCTTGGTTATGCAAATCTTGAAGGCTCGGAAAATAAGAGTAAACCCTATTTATTTTTTAAAGAATATAACACAATTGGGTTTCAGCAATTTCCAATCGAGATAGCGGAGGGGCGTCTTCCTCTGGCAAAGAATGAAATTGTGATATCCGAGGAAATTGCGAACAATGCGAAAGTCAAATTTGACATTGGTGAAAACATCACGGTTGATATCGGTAAAAGAATGGTAGCCGGAGGAGAGGAACCATTTGGGCAAACTGATTCTTTGGCCACAGACGAAAAAGGAGTAACGGAAGAACTCAAGACTGAAACTACAGAAACTTTGACAATTGTAGGAACCATCAAACGTCCAAATTGGGAACCAACGTGGTCTCCAGGATATACAGTTATTAAATATGTTGGCGAAACCGATTTGAGCACCACTCATACAGTAGATGCAGTTGTAGTATTAGAGAAAGTAAAAGGCTCATTATATAAACATGCAGAAACCCTAGCTGAAGAAAATGGAATCCAGTCCATTTCCTATAATAACGATTTATTACGCTATTATGGAGTCACTGATAATGATAGTTTACGTATGACCTTGTTTTCTTTAGCAGGGATTATCATGAGCGTAATTATTATTGGTTCGGTTGCATTGATTTACAATGCATTTGCAATCAGTGTATCTGAGCGATCTAGGCACTTAGGCATGCTGTCAAGTGTAGGGGCTACTAAAAAGCAAAAGCGGAACTCTGTCTTTTTTGAAGGTGCGGTGATTGGTGCGATTAGCATTCCTATCGGGATTCTTTCAGGTCTATTGGGAATTGGGATAACCTTCTCATTTATTAATTCTTTTCTCAGTGGTGCACTTAATGTTTCTGAAAAACTAAAGGTCATCGTTACACCATCCTCTCTCATAGTGGCGTGTGTGATCTCGATTATCACAATTTTTATATCAACATATATCCCAGCGAGGAGAGCATCAAAGGTGTCAGCAATTGATGCGATTCGCCAAACACAGGATATCAAATTATCTAGAAAAGCAGTAAAAACGTCAAAACTGGTTCGCAAAATTTTCGGAATCGAAGCTGAAATTGGCTTAAAGAACCTGAAACGGAATAAAAAGAGATATCAAGCTACTGTTTTCTCACTTGTAATAAGTATTGTTCTCTTTTTGACAGTATCATTTTTTACAGAAAATCTTAAAAAGTCGTTGGAGCTATCCCAAGAGGACATTAATTTTGATATTCAAGTGATAAATGATCAAATGGGAAAGGACGATCTGCTGCCATTAACAAATCTAAAGTTTGTAACGGAAACGAGTATCGTTCAAACAGTTTATTTAAGTGCTTGGGTAGAGAAGGACCAACTTCCAAATGAACTGCAAAAATACGTTGAAAATAATCCGTCTATGCTAGAGGATGGGAAATTTAATTATTACGTCAGGCTATATGGTTTAGATAAGGACAGTTTCAAGAATTATGCTGAAAAAGTGGGCACGAATGCTACGCAATTAGAAAATACTGAAACACCATCAGCCATCATTATCGAGAACATAAGTTACGAAGATGGAGAGACGGGAAAATTTGTTGAAACGAAATCGATCCAGACAAAAGTAGGTAATCCGATTGATTTATATACGATGAGCTATGAAGAGGATGAAGAATCACAATTCGTTAATACAATAGAAATTGCCGCATTAACCGATCAGCTTCCAATGGGGATTAATACAAGTGGACCAGGTGGATTAGATATTATTGTTTCAGAGGATGTATTAACTAAAATTGTGTCAGATAATGAGAATGTAAAAAATGAAATCCGAGCCGAATTATACATGAATAGCTCGGATCCAATGGCGACACAGGAAGAGTTGGATAAGGTGACAGATTCTAGTACGCATGTGTACAATGTCTATCAGAGACGACAAGAACAAGAGCAACTGGTCTTACTCATGTCTGTCTTTACGTATGGATTTATCGCCTTGATTTCATTAATTTCGATTGCGAATATCTTTAATACTATCTCAACAAGCATTTCGCTTCGGAAACGTGAATTTGCAATGCTTCGTTCTGTAGGAATGACACCAAAAGGCTTCAACAAAATGATCAACTATGAGAGTATATTTTATGGTGTGAATGCTTTATTATACGGTCTTCCGATTAGCCTTGTAGTCATGTATCTCATCTATTGGTCACTCCGAAATACATTTGAATATGGATTTAATCTCCCGTGGATGAGCATCCTATTTGTTGTCATCATTATCTTTGTCATCGTGGGTGTAGCCATGCTGTATTCGATACAAAAAGTAAAAAAGGAAAATATAATAGATGGTTTGAAACAGGAGAGTATTTAAAGGGCAGAGTCCGACTCTCCCCTTTAAATGGGCCTGACCACCAGTGTGGTTAGGTCTCTTTTTACTCCGGTGACGCAAATCTGAGTGAGTTGTGGCAAAAAAATAGTAAAGTGACACAAATTCGCTGGAACTCACGCAAAAAATCTTGAATGGACGCATGTGATATGACGCAAATATTTGTAAACCGACGCAAATCCGTGTGAATTGACGCAAATAAGTGTAAACTGACGCAAATCCGTGTGAACTGACGCAAACATGTCGAAACCGACGCAAATCCGTGAGAATCGACACAAATATGTGAAAACCAACGCAAATCAGAACGAGCCAACGAATATATGTTGTAGACCTACAAGTCCATGTGCACTTCGATGCAAAGCCCCAGAACGAAAAAACGCAACTGGTTTTGTTATAATAGTAAATACATGAACTTTTTTGCAAAGAGATATAATACATACAATGGAGGGGAATATGAAGTTTATTGACAAACAACTTTTAAAGTATGAAATGGACCCAACATTAGCGCATTATCTTTCTGTAGTTTTGATGATTCTTTTTATAGTGCTCATCTGTATGGTGGCAAATTTTATCACGAAAAAAGTGATCATCAACCTTATCACTCGAATCGTCACTAAAACCAAATATCAATGGGATAATATGCTTGTCGAGAGAAAGGTTTTTCGAAGACTATCCCATATTATTCCAGCGATCATCATCCATTCCTTTTCTTCAAGCTTTCCAACCTATAAGCATTTGATTCAAACGGGTGCGAATATTTATATAATCATTGTTGGATTAATGGTTCTTAGTAGCCTATTAAATGCCATTAATGATATTTATCAAACGTATGAGGTATCAAAGACTAGGCCAATAAAAGGATATGTTCAGGTTGTTAAAATTATTGTCATCACATTTGGGATCATCCTGGTTATTGCGAACCTGATGGGGAAGAGTCCAGTTATTTTGTTAAGCGGAATTGGTGCTTTATCAGCTGTTTTTATGCTGGTATTTAAAGATTCTTTATTGGGTCTTGTTGCAGGTGTTCAGTTGACGACCAATGATATGGTTCGGGTCGGTGACTGGATTGAAGTGCCAAAGTACGGGGCAGACGGAGACATCATTGATATCTCTTTGGTTACTGTTAAGGTGCAAAATTGGGATAAAACGATTACGTATGTGCCAGCATATGCACTCGTTTCCGATTATTTTATAAATTGGAGAGGGATGCAAACCTCAGGTGGACGTAGGATTAAACGCTCTTTATTTATCGACACAAATAGCATTACATTTTGTACAGAGGAAATGATTGAGAAATTTAAGCAAATCCAACTTCTTTCTGATTATCTTACAAACCGGGAACAAGAAATCGAAGATTACAATCTTAAGCATGATATTAACCGCACCAATCCGGTAAATGGAAGGGCTCTAACAAATATTGGTGTATTTCGGGCATATGTTAGCAACTACATTCAATGTCACCCTGGAATTAATCAGGAAATGACAATGATGGTTCGTCAGTTAGCACCAACTGAGCATGGTTTACCTCTTGAAATATATGCATTTTCAAATGATGTAAGATGGGCTGTATACGAAACGACCCAAGCCGATATTTTCGACCATCTTTTTGCGATTGCAAAGGAGTTTGGGCTTCGCTTATTCCAAGATCCATCTGGACATGATTTAAAGACAATGATGGCAGAAGGAAAAGAGGATGGAAAGGTTCAGGCATTCGAATATGAATAAAAGTAGAAACTCACAAAGGGCAGGTTACCCCAGCTTTTGTGAGTTTTTTGTCCTTATTTAAATTCTTTATTATCCAGTATCACGATATTCTCACTAGACGATCTAGCAGTTTGCTTTGTATGTTCAACTAAGCTTTGGATCGTACCACACGCTTGTTTTGCACCTATTACTAGAAGAGGAACGCCAATGAAATCAATATGAATGCCTCTTGAGAAAAATCCGCCCATCGTCATCGCAAATGGAACGGTTGGTGATGTATTTGAGAAAATGATTTTTTCTTTTTGTTTATATCTTTCCTGCAGAATAGTACTAAGTTGTTTAAGAGCAGGAACAAGTAGCTTGCTTCTTTTTCGCCCTATTGAATAAACAGGGTTACCATCCTCATCAATGCCGTGGAAGTACATTTTCCCAAAATCCTTCTTTGTTAGTTTATTAAAATAATCAACATGCAAGATCTCTTCTTTTGTTAACTTTCGATCTGTAGGTAGTTTATTTAAATGGTAGGCTGCCGCTAATGCTGTACTATGTGTCCCAGCATAATCATTATAAATGTAAATCATAGTAGCCCTCCTTATGCTAGTCATTTCCTTATTATCTCCATAAAATGACAACTTCAATCTAGCTAAAATGATTGAAAAAAACTTTTCTAAAATATTTTTATGTAATCGTTTAAAAAAGACTTGATTTAAAAAAATGAACATGCTAGTATTCTAATATACTAGTATGTTAACGATTGCATTCTAGTAAAAATAATTTCCCACAGTAAATTCAGATAAAGAAGGGATTTGCTATGAGTAAGTCTGTACAAACATTAACTGGAGATTTTCCTTTGAAATTAGCACCTGCTAGAGCATGGCGGACTTATATGGGAGGAAAATTGATAGATGAGCTGCATGGAGTTGATAATCAAGAAGATAGTCATTTTCCAGAAGAGTGGTTGATGTCAATCGTTTCTGCTAGAAATGTCGGCCGTGAGCATATATTAGATGAAGGCTTAAGTAAAGTGGACATGCAAGATGCAGATGTGTCCTTAAAAAGTCTCATTGATGAAAACGCTGTCGAATTTTTGGGACAAAGTCATTCTGAGAAATACGGCAACAACACAGGAGTTCTCGCAAAAATTATTGATTCTAGTGAACGCTTAACTGTGCAGGTACATCCGAATCGGGAGAAGGCAAGAGAGTTATTTGATTCCGCCTTTGGTAAAACGGAGTGCTGGCACATCATTGGAGGAAGAGAAATTGAAGGTGAACCTCCATACGTATACCTTGGTTTCAAGCATGGTGTTACAAAAGAGCATTGGGAAAAGCTGTTTGAAGACCAAGATATTCAAGGGATGCTAGATTGCCTTCACAAATACGATGTAAAACCTGGAGATACGTTTTTAATTGAGGGAGGTACACCTCATGCAATTGGTTCAGGATGTCTCTTGATTGAAATTCAGGAACCTACAGATTTAACAATTCGTATTGAAAAGGTTTCACCATCAGGACTTGAAATTGATGATTTTATGTGTCATCAAGGAATTGGTTTTAAGAAAATGTTTGATTGCTTTAATTATGATACCTTTACACGAGAAGAAACACTCGAAAAATGGTTTGTAAACCCTTCCGTTTTAAAAGAAGTTAAGAATAATAGAGAAATTGAATTAATTGGGTATAAAAATACACCTTATTTTAGAATGACACAGGTTGAAGTAGACAATGAAATCGAGCTTAGCAACAATGGTGTATTTTCCGGTCTCTACATTCTTTCTGGAAGCGGTTCAATAGTTTTAGATGGGTATAATCATTCTTTTAACATCGGCGATCAATTCTTTATTCCTGCAAAAGTAAGCGGTTTAACCCTTCGAAACGAAGGAAATGAACCTTTAAGGGCATTAAGATTATTTGGTCCAGAGAATATTAACAATAAATAGTAGGAGATGAAATTATATTATGGCTACATTAGATTGGATTGTATTAGGTGCGTTTTTCCTAGTCATGATTGGAATTGGGATTTTTAGTTACAAAGCAAATAATAGTTCAAGTGACTTCTTCGTTGGTGGAGGAAAGGTTCCTTGGTGGCTATCTGGGGTTTCTCACCACGTATCTGGTCATAGTGGGGTAGTGTTTGTAGCATATGCAGCTATTGCATATACTTATGGTATTACGATTTATTTCTGGTGGGCAGTAACAATTGGAATTGGGTTACTCGTTGGGGCTAAATTTATCGCACCAAGATGGCCTAGACTTCGTCAAAAGTTAGGGATTCAATCACCAACTGAGTACATGGCGATTCGTTTTGGATTACCAGCACAACAAGTAACAGCTTGGACTGGGGTATTAATTAAGCTTCTAGATATCGGTGCAAAATGGGCATCAATGGGTATTTTATTAGCTGGTTTCACTGGCCTTCCAATTTGGTTAGGTATTCTTTTATCCGGTTCAGTTTCTTTAATCTATGTAACAATTGGCGGACTTTGGGCCGATCTAATTACTGACTTTGTTCAGTTCCTTGTACAATTAGTTGCAGGTATTGTTATTTTCGTAGGCGTTTTCAGTCAACTTGGTGGAGTTGGCTCCGTATTTACAATGTGGGGAGACCTGCCACAAGGTCATGCTAGTCCGTTTAATGGTTCTTATACTCCACTTTGGGTATTCTTGTTCTTATTCGTTAAATTCTTTGACTACAACGGTGGTAACTGGAACCTTGCAGCAAGATTTATTTCAACACCAGATGGTGAAAATTCAAAGAAAGCAGCAAGACTATCAGCTGTCCTATACTTTGTATGGCCATTGTTAATTTTCTTACCAATGGTAGCAGCACCATTAATTTTTAGTGATTTAAGTGATCCAGCTCAACAATTATATCCGATGTTAACACAAACATTCTTGCCAGCGGGTCTAGTTGGATTAGTTTTAGCATCTATGTTTGCAAGTACAATGGGTATGACGGTATCAGATATAAACGCTTTAACAGCAGTTGTTCAACGTGATATCTTACCAGTTCTAAATAAGAAATTTAAAGATATGAAAGAAAATGTTGATAAAAAATCTCTTTGGGTTGCACGTGGTTTAACAATTATGTTTACCATCATTACAATGCTTGTTGGTATTAACCAAGAACAATTTGGTGGAGTACTTGGTCTAGTAATTACTTGGTTCTCAGCACTAGTTGGTCCAATGGCAGTACCTTTACTATTTGGTTTATTCTCTAAATTTAAATACAGTACTGGAAAAGTGGCGATTTATTCGATCGTTGCAGGTATCGTAGGATTTGCTATCACACAATTAACTGATATTATCCCTACAGATGTTGAAACTGCTTTCCCATTAATCGTAACTACAATCGTATTCTTTGGTGGGGGCTATATCAACAAGCGTAGAGGTGTTACAGTATCACCTGAAGTTGAGGAGTTACTAAACTTCTTAGATACAGGTAAAGATGAGAAAAAAGATGATAAAGTAAATAAAGCAGTCTAACTTGTTGAAAACAGAAGGTCTCGATATTGAGATCTTCTGTTTTTTGTATTAAGATGGGACGAAGGGAAAGTACCTGTCCCCATGACCCACTAGGAGTAAGAATATGAAGTCTAAATCTATTTTTATAGTAATTATGCTAATTTTTGGTAGTATCGGTTTGTTTGTGAAGAATATTGATTTGTCTTCTAGCGAAATTGCCCTGTTTAGGGGAGCAATTGGATGTTTGTTTTTAATTGGTGCTAGTTTTCTAGTTAAGCAGAAGTTTTCATTCAAAACCTCTAAACGCAATCTTGTCCTACTCATTTTATCGGGAGCAGCAATGGGCTTTAACTGGATTTTTTTATTTGAGGCTTACCGCTATACCACCATTGCCAACGCTACACTTAGCTATTATTTTGCCCCCGTGTTTGTTATGATTTTAGCACCTTTTTTACTGAAGGAAAAATGGACATGGATGAAAGGAATAGGAATTTCACTAGCATTTTTAGGGTTGCTTTTGGTCGTTAATCCCGGGGGAGAAGTGGCTATCGGAGCTTATAATCATCCTGTTGGCATTATGTATGGTTTACTTGCAGCGTCTTTGTACACAAGTGTGATTCTTCTGAATAAATTTATTAAAGATCTATCAGATTTTGAAACCACAATCATGCAGCTTTTGACTGCTTCGATTGTATTGTTTCCATACGTCCTAGTAACACAAAACTTGAATTACTCTAGCTTGGACTTGAAATCTATCAGTTTACTATTAATTGTTGGAATTATTCATACAGGGTTCGCGTACCTACTATATTTTTCAGTCTTGAAAAAATTAAAAGGTCAAACAATCGCGGTATTTAGCTATATCGATCCGATTTCCGCTGTGATTATGGCTGCTATCATTTTGAATGAAAGTATGGGATTTGTTCAAATTGTGGGTGGAGTCTTAATATTAGGATCCTCTTTTATCAGTGAGATTAATTGGAAACGAGCCAGAAGTGTATCTTGATATTTTTTGAATAATAAAAATGATATTGACAATTACTAATTTAAGGCTTAGAGTAAATTCATAATTAAATATTTCGAAATTTTCTTATCCNNTGATACCTCGGCAACAGACTATTAGTACTGTGCCAATTCCAGTAGCGAATGCTAGAAGATAAGAAGAGCAGGATGTTCTATTTGTCTATTAACCCTCTTCTTATTTTCGAGAAGAGGGTTTTTTGCATTTAAAATTAATTATGAGGTGATTGAATGTCAACGTTGAGAACAGAAAATGAGTTATTAAAAGCTTTTGAAATTCTGAAAAGTAAAGAGTGGGTTGATCTAACACATTCTTTTGGTCCGAATTCTCCACATTTTGCTGCTTTCCAAGATGCTGAATTTAAAACACTATTTACTCATGATGATGGATTTTTTGCACAGAGTTTCACATTTCCTGGACAATATGGAACCCATATTGATGCGCCGATCCATTTTGTTCCTAACCAACGTTATTTGGATGAACTTGAGTTAAAGGAGCTTGTGCTACCACTGGTTGTAATTGATAAGTCAAAGGAAGCAGAAGAAAATCATGATTTTATTCTAAGTGTTGAAGACATTCTAAAATTTGAAGAAGAACATGGGGAAATTGAAGTAGGTACATTTGTAGCATTGCGGACAGACTGGAGCAAACGTTGGCCAAACAAAGAAGCATTCGAAAATATAGATTCAGATGGTAATAGTCACGCACCTGGTTGGGGAATTGAGGCCTTAAAATTTTTATTTGAGGAAAGAAATATTAAAGCTGTTGGCCACGAAACGTTTGACACGGATGCAGCAATTGATTATCGAAAAAATGGGTCACTAATTGGAGAATACTATGTGCTTGAGCAGGATACATTTCAAATCGAATTATTGACTAACCTCGATAAAGTACCGGCAAAAGGAGCCGTTATTTTTAATATCTGTCCAAAACCCGAAAAAGGATCTGGATTCCCAGTACGTTCATTTGCTATCTTGCCATAAAAGCTATTGAATTCAAATGTATGAAACTAAGAGAAAAATAGGCTAAAAAGGAGAGAAATATACAATGACAAAAATATTAGTTAAAGCACCATTTCGCGCAGATCATGTAGGAAGTTTACTACGACCAGAAAGAATTCATCAAGCAAGA
Organism: Bacillus sp. JJ1521; assembly: GCF_036965165.1. Lineage (NCBI taxonomy): Bacteria > Bacillati > Bacillota > Bacilli > Caryophanales > Bacillaceae > Bacillus > Bacillus sp. JJ1521. Next base: position 9,917 of record NZ_JBALOX010000038.1, read on the forward strand.
AAGGATTTCCAAGCAGGAGCCATTACTGCAACAGAACTTCATGCAATTGAAACTGAAGAAATCAAAAAAGTAGTTGATAAGCAATTAGAAGTTGGCCTACAAGCCGTTACTGATGGTGAATTCCGTCGCAGATTTTGGCATACAGATTTCTTAGAGCATTTAAATGGTGTTGAGGGCTATGTTCCGGACTATGGCTTTAAGTTCAAGGGTGAAGAAACAGAACGCTACGATGTACGGGTTATTGGGAAAATTTCATTCAACCAAGACCACCCACATATTAAAGATTTCGTCGAATTTAAAGAAATTGTTGGGGATCGTGCGGTTGCAAAACAAACCTTCCCAAGTCCAAATCAACTTTTTAACGCTGGTATTCGCAACAAGGAAATCTATCCCGACCTTGAGGAATATGCAAATGATATTATTCAAACATATCGTGATGCAATCAAAGCTTTCTACGAAGCAGGCTGTCGTTACCTTCAACTAGACGATGTGTACATAGCGGGTCTAAATGCACCGGAAATTCCTTTTAATGATAGTAGTTCTACTCGTGAGGAGTTGATTGAATTAGCGTTAAAAGTTGCAAATGGTGTGCTAGAAGGGAAGCCGGAAGATTTAACAATCACAACTCATCTTTGCCGCGGAAACTACCGTTCCAATTGGGCATTTGAAGGTAGCTATGCAAAAATTGCACCAACCTTATTTGCGAAAGAAAATGTGGATGGCTTTTTCCTAGAATATGATGATGATCGTTCAGGGGATTTCACTCCACTAGAGTTTGTCCCAAATGATGGTCCTCGTGTTGTACTTGGTGTCTTTACATCAAAGCGTGGGGAATTGGAATCGAAAGAAAACATTATTGCGCGAGTAAAAGAAGCATCTCAATTTGTACCACTTGATAATTTATGTATTAGTCCACAATGTGGCTTTGCTTCAACCCACCACGGAAATATTTTAACGGAAGAAGAGCAATGGGCGAAAATGAAGTATATCGTTGATATTTCAAAAGAGATTTGGGGATAAGAAGGGAGCAAACACTACTAGATGATAAAAGGTTAGGGTGCTTCCTTACAAGAATTGACGTATGAATTGGCATGCGTCTTTTTCTTTTTATGGGATCAGGTTAAGCATTCGAGTCTTATAAAATAAACGGAAAAATTCCGCTTAATTGGTAAACATTATAAAAAAAGGCTGGTATAGACGGAGAGATTCCGTCTATTGAGTTGAAAAACGTGAAAATGACTGATTTTGCTTTGCATAGTCGGAAATCCTACCCTTATTTATCCCCAAACGAGCTCCATCCTGTATTTAGACGGAAAAGCTCCGCTTATTTTTACCTTTGCTGGTTAGGGTTATTACCCTTTAATTAAAACTGATGTGTATATAAAAAGGTCTTGAACAAGAAACGTATAGCTAGATTTGTTATACTTTACTTAAAACAAAAGGTGACTATTCAATGCTAAGAAAACTATCTGCAGATATGCATAAACAACCATACAAGGGACCATTTACAATTACACGAATTCAGCCAGGCGATATTTTAGAGGAGAACGAGGATTTTTCATTTGGACCATTAAGCATTATCGATCATGCCGTAATGAAAAAGGGATTAACCATCAAAATGCATGAGCATGTGAATGATGAGATTTTGAGCTATGTATGGAATGGTACGATGCATCATAAGGATTCAACTGGTTTGGAGGCACCCATTTCTCCTGGAAACTTAATGATGATGAATGCGGGAAAAAGCTTCTGGCATGAAGAAAAAGTGAAAAATGATCATGTCGAGATGCTGCAAATTTTCGTTCGACCACGTGAAACAGATCTTGAACCTACTATTCAATTTCATGAAAAGCCAATTCGAAATCGAGACTGGTATCTTATAGTGGGACCTGAAGAAAGTAAAGCTCCACTTCCAGTTAGACAAGACGTCTATATTTTTGATGCAAATCCGAAGCAAGGGGATCAATTAGATATCCCTGTATGTCAAGGCTTACATCCATTTTTATATGTTTTGGATGGGGAGATTGCAGTCGGTGACCTTCAAATTCAAAAAATGGAGGCTGTTACAGATCTAGAAGTAGCACTACCCCGGATAACTGCAGTAACAGATTCAACACTTGTGCTCTTTTTCGTCGATATGAATGCGCCGGCATCACTGATGGGAACCATTAGTGGGAAAAAGGAATTATAAATTCTAAATGAAAAAATCTGTAAAACCCTACCACGGGCCTTACAGATTTTTATTTTACTTTATTTTTTCACAAAGTATTTCTCGCCAAGAAGCTCTTTTTCCTCATAAGCTTTTGGTTTTAATTGACTCTCAACGAAAGCCTCTAGTTCAGACGGTTCCAAATCGTACATGACTTCAATTTCTTTTGCAAAAAGAATTTCTTTTTCGAGCAACTGTGATAGCGCAGGTTGCTGCTTTGCTTTTGGTTCCTCTTCGCCCGTAATTTTTGATAGCCCGGTAACATAGTTATCCAACGAACGGCTACCAACAATTTTAACGCCTTTATTTTCTTCATTCACCATAATAATGGTAGGAAAGCCTCTAGCACCAAGTTTTGCTGCAAGAGCAAAGTCCTCGTTTAATAGTTGTTGTCCGATTTCAGATTCTGCTTCATTTACAATAGCTTCTCCGTCTAGTCCTAAATGATTTACATTTTCAATCATCACCGATTTTTCAGCAATATTTTTATTGAATGCAAATAGTTCTTCTCTAGCAAAGCGTAAATATTCATTTGCTTTCTCGTCACCATGATTTTTTTGAATCACCTTGTACACACGTGATGGTGGGAAGGAAGATTGAACAGGATTGTCAACCATCAGTGATCCATCGATTGGCATACGTGAGTATTCGCCAACTTCTCTCCAGTGCCCAGCTACATCTGCCGGTCCAAAGATTCCATTTGCTGGATCAACGGGGCCACCATGCCATTTTTCAAGTAATCCACCCAATACAGTGTGGAAATTGAAGTAATGTCCATACTGCTCTTTGAAGCGGCGGAAAGTAGGTTCAAGCGCCCAGCAATGTGAGCAAATTGGGTCTGTTACATAATATAAATCAATTGTCTTTTTCGGGTTCAAATCAATCATCTCCATTTCTTCGTCTCCTGCTACTCCACATACACCTGTTTCTAAATCACACATTAAATTGTTGTTTGTCATTTGATTTCCCTCACCTTTTAATTTTATTGAATCAATCTGTTTGCTTTGTAATTCCATTTTAGTGGATAATGGAAAGCATACATACCAATAGATTACTTGATATGTTGGATATCCAACATATTTTAAAAAATGTTGAAAAAGTGGGAGGGATTACGAAATGTCTGAAGAAAAAACTGACCCCCGGGTTCTACGCACACGAAAATTAATAATGGATTCTTTCATTGACCTTTCAGGAAAAAAGGAATTTAAAGATATAACGATTAAAGACATCACTACTGAAGCAATGATCAATCGGGCTACATTTTATTATCATTTTGAAGATATTTATGACCTATTGGAAAAGGTTTTATCCGAGGTTTTGCTTATTAATTTGAATAGCGAGTCCTATCAACAAAGTGAATTAAATGAAGAAACATTTATCGCTATCTTTAAGGCAATCACGAATTTTCAACTTTCGTTATCGAACCGATGCCATCGTGGGTATGAGGATACCATTTCACGAATTATTCGCGACCAGCTTGAAGTCATTTTTTATAAAATGTTAAAAAAACAACATCCTACAGACAATGAAAATTCGCTAAAAGTTACAGCTATCATGTTAAGTTGGGGGATGTACGGGGCTTCCGTCGAATGGAGAAGAAATCCGGATACCGTTAGCCCAGAGGAAATGATTAGGTCAGCTATACCTTATATTAAGAATGGTATTGACCTTGGGTCACAGGGACCGGTACTTAGCTAAGCTGTATTCATGAATGTATATTTTTATTTTAAATTGTAAAACCTAAAATTATTAAATATAAGGAGCGATAACTATGAATGGATTACAACGTTTTGCGCTTGCTTTAGTAATTATTGGGGCGATTAATTGGGGGCTTATCGGTTTCTTCCGGTTTGATCTGGTAGCATCTATATTTGGCGGCCAGGATTCCTTTTTATCTAGGATTATCTACGGTTTGGTGGGATTAAGTGGTTTATACAGTCTTAGTCTTCTATTTAAACCTAGTCGCGAAATTGTTCCTGAAACCAGCAGAACCTAAGAATCAATAAAAGCTTTTTAATTAGTAGATCAAGCCCTAGGGTTTGATCTATTTTACGTTTTGGGAAAAAAATGAGAAGATATCCATGGTGAAGATTAAGGTAAATATTAAGTGTGGATATTACCAATTTTTTTAAAGGGGCAATGAACCTGCCTCTGCAACCCTGGGAGGTATTGGTTATGAAGAGCATTTTTGCGGATGTGATTCAGTTTAGGGGGAGTCATTATGATTTCGGTCATATGCAGGGAGAGCTTCTTAAGGATTCTTTTCTGGTAAGGAATCGTGAGCAGCAATGGAAAGTAAGAAAGCCACTATTTCGAATCGATCCAATTGAGACGAAACGGGTATTTGAAAGTTTGGCTCCATTTATCTGGGAAGAGTTTTTGGGGCTTCAAGATGCGTTGGAATGGTCGATGGAAAAGGTATTGATGGAATTTGGAGGGTACAGGGTTAATATCAAGCCCTCAGGCTGTTCGATATTAGTCGGCGAAAATTATATGATCCGAAATTATGATTATCATCCGAAGACATATGACGGTCGTTTTGTTGTATTTCAACCTACAGGTGGTGGATATGCAACCCTAGGTTTAACACAAAAAATTACCGGTAGATCTGATGGGATAAACGAGAAGGGATTATCAATGGGGTATACTTTTATGAACCGAAGACGCCCTGGAAACGGATTTGTTTGTTATATGATCGGAAGACTTATTCTTGAACTATGTGCAAATGTAGAAGAGGCCACCCAGCTGTTAAAAGAAATTCCACATAGAGGTTCCTTTAGCTATGTTTTATTTGATTCTCGCTGTGAGATGCCTACAATTGTAGAAACGTCACCAAGAAGAGTAGAGGTAAGACAAGGATATACTTGCACCAATCATTTTAAAATCCTAACAGAAGAGAATCGTCGAGCCCTTGATGATTCGAATAAGAGGCTACAGGCTATTGAAGAAAAAGACAACTTAAACGGACTTGAGGCGTTTCGACTTTTAAACGATACGGATCAAGGGGTCTTCTCAAAGCTTTATGGAAGTTGGGCAGGAACGATTCATACGTCTGCCTATTTTCCTGAAAAACTAGAAGCCTGGTGTGCGCTTGGTGGGGACCAGGAACCTGCTGTATTTAACTTTGCTGAATGGATAAAGGGAACAGACTTTCCGATTACAAAAATCGAAGGTGAAGTTGATACAGATATCCCCTTTGTGAATAAGGAAAAGGCTGATTGGTTTAAATGAGGATAGAGGGATACTTGCACTCGTCCCAACCGATCGACAATTGACAAATTTTCTGAATTGAGTTTATAATTAATAATTAACATAATTTTATGTGGCACCTCGTACATATTTTTTAGGCTGATAAATAAATGCCGGGAGGTGGTTTGCTATTTCAAAGAAAAATAGCTCTCTAAATGAAAATCAGATTGAATTACTGCAAAAAGGAATTGAAAGTCTCCACAGTATTCAAGAATGGAAGCCATTAACTGAAGCCATAGTGTTAGAGGGATTAAAATTAGTTGGTGGTGGAAAGGGGATCTTCTTTGTTTTTGATCAAAGTTTAAAACAATTAATCCCTCAATCAAGTCAGAATCTGGATAAATTGGAGAAAAAAGAATTAATCGAATCGACACAACAAAAATTTCAGCAAATTGAGCTTCAAACTCAAAGAAACATAAAAGAAAATGCTACCTATTTTTTCCCCATTACTAGACAAAAGGCTTTTACTGGAGTCTTAGTCATTATTCCACAGCAAGAAGAGGAACTATCAGAGAAACAGATAAATATTGTCAATTTCTTTATGCAATCAGTTCCAATTATCCTTGAAAACTCTCGCTTATTTTTGATCATGCAAAGGAAATCAGAAAGTCTCAACTTTATGACTCAATTACAAAGACTTGTTAACCAATATTCTTTTCAAGAAATTTTGGCAGAAATCGTTCAAAAGGTAGGAGAATTGTTGAATTCAGAAATGGCTGGCATCATGTTGTATGATCCTGTACATAAGGAACTGAGATTGCAAAAACCAGCTTTTGGATCATGGAAAGATTCAATAATTGGACAGTATCGTGTTACCTTAACGGAAAAAAGCAATGCAAGAGATGTCTTTTTAACAGGAATTCCGGCAATCACATACGATGCTCAGTCTGATACACGCTTTAACCAAAATTATGTAAAACTATTTAAAGCTACATCTATCATTACCGTTCCACTAGTGGTCGATAATAAAAGAATTGGAATTCTTCATGCTATCAATAAAAATGACGGATATTTTACCCAAGATGATTTAAATTTGCTAATGGACTTATCAGAACAATTAGGTCTTACAATAAATGCTGTACTTGAGATGTCTCATACAAAAACTCCAACAAATAAACGTTTAGAAATTGAAAGATACCTTATGCATCAGCTTTTTGATTGTTTACTATTTAGTAATAGGGAAAAAGTAGACGAAGCCTATAGCATACTGAAAACATTGGAAATTACATTAAAACCCCGGATTTCCATTTTGCGAATTGGTGCATATGATAATGGTGAATGGTTCAACTTAAGTTCCGAAAATGTCCCCAAAGGAATCAGCTCAAAAATGGAAGAACTATTAGGGAACCCATATATGATCTACAAAGATGGAGCAATGATTGTTCTTGTTTCGCATGATTCAGATAATGAAATACTGGATTTAAGCTACAAGCTTCAAGATATATTACATAAAAAATTTAATGTACATGCTAAGAATCGAAAACTAGAGATTTTCATTGGAGTGGGTGAATCTGTAGGGTCAATCGAGTTGACAGAACATTCCTATCAACAAGCAAGTCAAATCTTAAATGCACTTCCTAGAATTAGGCATCTTGGGAATGTTGGTTATTATCCAGCGTGTGGAAGTTGGACATTGCTTTCGAGTATAATCCTGTTTGATGAAAGAAACGTAAGCGCATACACTAGCCTATACTTAAAAAAGATAAATGAGTTGAAAAATTCTAAAGAAATTAAAGAAACCTTGGAGGTCTATTTAAAGCATAATGGTCAAATTAAGAAGGCTGCAGAGGAATTATTTGTCCATCAAAATACATTGAAGTATCGTATCGAAAAAATAACTGATATGACCGGGTTTGATCTAGGGGATTCTGAAGTAAGACTTAGTCTATCTTTAGCATTGCGGTTAGAGCATTTAATGTATAGTAGGGTTTAGGAAAATGACTATTTAAAAAAATGGTCATTTTTTTTTGTTACTAGAAGACAAAGTTTCGAAAAAAATAATTGATATTTTTGTAGGTTAACTACGTGGTTACGTTGCTTTGTATTCTGTACAATTAAGACGTAATATTCGAAATTATTAAAAATTCGAATAGAGGAGAGGAGGCTAATCTTGTTCACATATCAGAAGTCAGTTGAGGAACAAATATCGCCAGAGAAACTTAAGCTTTTACAGGAAGAAAAGTTACGAAAGCAAGTCCAGTATATGTATCAGAATTCCCCCTTGTATGCTTCTAAATTGGATGAAGCAGGAATCCACCCTTTGGAAATTGAGACACTTGAAGATTTACAAAAGCTGCCTTTTACAGAGAAATTTGAAATTCGTAAAAGCCAAGAAGACACCTCTGATCTAGGTTTACACCAATGTATTGATTCAAATAAGATTATAAGAATTCACTCATCATCTGGTACAACAGGAAGACCTACATATGTAGGGATTACCAAAAAGGATAGTGCTGTGTGGACAGATATTGTATCAAGGGTATATTACACAGCTGGTGTAAGACCACATCATAAAGTTATTTTTGCGATGGGGTTGTCATTCTTTGTAGGTGGGCTCCCTTTAAAAGATGGAATTGAGAACTTAGGAGCTACCTTTATTCCAATTGGAACAGGTGCTTCTGAAAGACTCGTTACAACATCTTTGCATTTAAAACCTGATGTGCTTTTATGTACCCCATCTTATGCTAAATATCTTGTAGACTATATTCGTTCAATTGGTATGAATCCAAGAGATTTAGGATTTACGTTAATTGGTACAGGTGGTGAACCAGGTGGTGGTTTACCAGAGGTTAAGCAAAGGATTGAACAGGATTGGGGTGCAAGGGTTTTTGAAGCAATGGGAAATGCTGATATGGCACCCGTTCTTTTCTCAGAATGCCCAGCTGGAGATGGTATGCATTTTGTAGCTCCAGACTATGTAATCTGTGAACTAATTGATCCAGACACTGGTAAGGTTAAGCCTTTTGAGGATGGAAATGAAGGGGAGTTAGTATATACAGCGATTGATAGAGAATGTGTACCACTATTAAGATTTCGAACAAGAGATTTAATCTCGATAAAAACTGGTAAATGTTCATGTGGAAGCACTAGTTTTCGAATTCGATGCATTGGTCGAACAGATGATATGTTAATCATTCGGGGCGTGAATGTTTTCCCATCGGCAATAAAAGATGTAGTAAGTAGTTTCTATCCGAGAACAACAGGAGATATCCAAATTCTATTAGAACAACCAGGCCCTGCAATCGAACCACCATTGCAAATTAAGGTGGAGCATGGGATGAACTCAGAAAAGGATTTATCGATGCTGAAAAAAGAATTAGAGGAAACGTTAAGAGCCAAGCTCATGTTTCGTGCAAATGTTCAATTAGTTCCTGAGGGTACTTTACCTCGCTTTGAAATGAAAACAAAGTATGTCAAAGAAATCTACTAAACTATAAAAATTAGGGAGGGTTTTACATGGCGCAATACACTGTCGATATTGATACAGGTGGAACTTTTACGGATGGGTTCTTTTCCTATGGGGATCGCTTTGAAGTGGTAAAAGTAGAAACGACGCCGCATGATTNNATTTAACCGTTTGTTTTAACAATTGCATTACGGAAGGTGCTAAGAGATTCGGTCGCGAAAATGTAAGCGATTTCCTTAAGGAAACGAAGACGATAAGACTTTCTACAACTGTTGGAACGAACTCCATTATCCAAAGAACTGGACCAAAGCTAGGGTTGATAGTGACAAAAGGGTATGGAGAATCACTGTACCAAGATGGTAAAAACCCGATATTAAATTTTCTAATCCATGAAGATTTGATTGTTTCAATTGATGAAGAAGTATCTGAAAGTGGAGAAGTTGTTAAATCAGTCGGTGAAGCTGAAATAAGACGAGTAACAAAAAAATTATTAGAACTAGGTACAAGGGTAATCGTTGTGAGTCTAAAAAATGCTCATGCGAACAATCAAAACGAGAAACTAGTTCGAAAGATTATTCAAGAAGATTTTCCAAAGCATTATCTTGGTACAAAACCAATTCAACTCGGCAGTGATATTAGTTCACGATCCGATAATGGTATTCGAACAAATGCTGCAGTGGTAAATGCTTATCTACATCGCGATATGGTGAAGTATTTATATAAAGCGGATGAGGGCTTAAGACAAAAAGGATATACAAAGCCATTGTTAATTGCTCATTCCAATGGTGGTGTCGCGCGTGTAGCAAAAACCAAAGCGCTGGATACGTACAATTCCGGTCCTGCTGCAGGATTAATGGGAACGAGATATATCGGTGAATTGTATGGTCTCGATAATATCATGTCTGTTGATGTGGGAGGAACTAGTACAGACGTAGGATTGATTTCAAATGGTGAGCTTACATTTGATACAGAATCAAATATTGCAGAAATTCCTGTCCATGCTCCGTTAATCCACGTTCTATCGGTAGGCGGTGGCGGTGGAACCATTGCTAAAGTAACTTCGGATGGAACATTTCAGCTAGGACCAGAAAGTGCAGGATCCGTTCCAGGACCAGCATGTTTTGGGCTGGGTGGAACAAAACCTACAGTCACAGATGCATGTGTAGTTCTCGGAATCGTTGACCCCGATTATTTCTTAGGTGGAACAAAAAAAATATCGAAAGAAAAAGCAGTCGAAGCTATTCAAAAATGGATCGCCACACCGTTAAATATTTCGAATGAAGAGGCGGCGACACTTATTGTTGATAAAATCGAACAAATTGGTGCTGATACTCTAAAACAGCTTTCGAACGAAAGAGGAAAAGATATAACGAATTTCCAACTCTTTTCATTCGGTGGGGGCGGAGGCTTATTTTCTGCTGGAATGGCTAAGAAAAGTGGAATCAGTAAAATTTTCACATTCCCTTTTAGTTCTGTATTTAGTGCATTCGGTCTTTCAACAGCCGATATTGCCCATACGTATCAGGAACGTGCCGATTTCCAATTTGGTCCTAATAAAGAGATGGGGGAATTTCTTATCAATGCAAATGTCAGCCTTGAAAAGATGAAAAAACTCTCTCATCGTGATATGCGTGGAGAAGGATTTACCCCAGAATCCATACGATATGAAGTTTCCTTAGAGGTCGCATCAGAAGATGGAAAGGTCAGAGATATTTTCTTTTTACCTAGCGATGTTTTTCATAGCATAAATGAACAGTATCTAAAAGAAGAGTTGCAATCAATCGCTAAGCAATTAGATTCAGAGAGAATCACGATTGAGTTTGTACGTTTAAATAGTTACGTAAGTGTTTCTCACTTTGCGTTGCCATCCTTAGAGCTTGATAATACCATTCCTGAGCCTAAATCGATAAGACCAATTTACTGGCAAGGAAATGTAATCAATACACATATTTATGACATTGAAGGTTTACAGCCTGGTCATAAAATTGATGGGCCAGCGGTTTTAGAAAGCTCCAATACAACGATTGTTGTTCCGCTTGGTGCAAAGTTTAGAATGGACCAACATTTAAACGGAATTATGGAGGTGTAAGAATGAGAAAAAAGGTAACTGAGTATATTGCTATCGATTTACAGAAGGAAATGTGGGTTTGTGAGAAATGTGATCATGAATTGAATTCTGCACATGAGAATTACAAGAAAGGGTGCCTCATTTATGATCGTGACCCTAGTGAGATTCATCAAACACATATAGAAGGAGAATACACATTCTCTCCAGATGCAAATTGGGTTCGTTTAGTTGAATTTTATTGTCCTGGCTGCGGTACGTTGGTAGAAACAGAAGTTCTTGCACCTGGACATCCAATTACACACGACATTCAAATAGACCTAAAATCATTAAAACAAAGGGCTCTTGAAGAAGAAAAACAACAGAAGCAATTATTTAAAAATGTGTAAAGGAGGAAGAATAAATGACAACAAAAATAAGAGCTACAATCGATATTGATATCGGGGGAACGTTTACAGATTGCTTTATCCGATACGGAGATCGATCGGTTATTTCTAAGAGTCCAACAACTGGATATGACTTATCTGTAGGATTTATTAAAGCCATTGAAAATGGAGCGGAACTCCTTGACTTAGCCATTGATGAACTATTAGAAGAGACGGACATGATTCGTTATTCAACTACAGTTGCAATGAACAAACTAATTGAACGAAAAGGTCCAAAGCTTGGTTTTATCACAACTGAGGGATATGAAGATATGCTATATATCGGAAAGGGAAGCCAATGGCAAGATGGTATTAGTTCATTAGAAAGTAGGAAAATTGCTGAAGTAAGCAAGCCGATTCCGTTAATTCCGAGAGAAAATGTTGTAGGCGTAAAAGAGAGAATTGATTATATAGGTGAAGTAATTCGTCCACTTGATGAAGAAGATTTTAAAGATAAACTGCAATATTTAGTTGACCAAGGAGTAATGGGCTTTGTTGTATCTACTTTATGGTCCTTTAAAAATCCTGTTCACGAAAAAAGAATTAAGGAGCTTATTGAAGAAGAATACCCAGAGTATTACCTTGGGAATATGCCTGTCGTTCTTTCGAGCGAGGTTATGCCTAAAAGATATGAGTATACTCGCTCAAATATGGCGATTTTAAACGCTTATCTTCACCAGGCAATGGCAGAAGAATTGTCTAATATTGGAGACGAACTACGCGATTTAGGGTACAAGAATCCACTTCTAATGGTTCACAATACAGGAGGAATGGCAGAGGTTTTCCGTACATCGGCAGTTAATACGTATAATGGAGGGCCAGTTGCTGGAATCATTGGAAGCAATCAACTTGGTAAGTTATATGATTATCCTAATATTGTTGTTACGGATATGGGTGGCACGAGCTTTGATATTGGGCTTGTTGTGGACGGAGAAACAAATAATTATCAGTTTAAACCAGTAATTGATCGTTGGTTAGTTGATATGACGATGCTAGAAAGTAAATCAATTGGAACAGGTGGAGGCTCAATTGCATGGATTAACGATGTACTAGGAGGTCGATTAGAGGTTGGACCTCGAAGTGCAGGTAGTTTTCCGGGTCCTGTAGCTTATGATCAAGGTGGGATGGAGCCAACAGTGACAGACGCAGACCTTGTATTAGGTTATCTAAACCCTGATTATTTTCATGGTGGAAACCTAACGTTAAATATTGAAAAAGCAAAACAAGTAATCGAAGAAAAAATAGCTAAGCCATTAGGTGTAGATGTTTATGAAGCTGCTTATCTCATTAAAAAAGTTTGTGATGGAAATATGGCTAATATTATCCAGAAAGAAACCTCTCTTCAAGGATACGACCCTAAAGATTTCGTGCTATTTGCTTTAGGAGGTGGCGGTCCCGTACATGGTGCAGGTTTTGGATTTGAGGCAGATATTCCAAAAACGGTCGTTTTACAGCAATCGCCTGTATTCTGTGCCTTTTCATCATCTATGATGGATATCATGCACATTTATGAACAATCCAAACACATCATTGTACTTGAGCCTGGAACAAAGAAGTTTTTAACTGATTATGAATCTCTTAATTCAGTCGTACGTGAACTCCAGGAAAAAGCCATCCGCGATATTACGGGGGAAGGATTCAATCCAGAGGATATTCAGTATCAATTAGAACTAGATATGAAATATGGTGGTCAGCTAAATATTAAAAGGGCCGTATCACCTTCCCTATTCTTAAACAGTCCTGAGGATGTTCAAAATCTATGGGATAGTTTTACAGAAGAATACTCTAATGCATACAGCTCTATTGCTGTTTACCCTGAAGGTGGAGTCGAAATCGAAAATATTGTCTTAAAAGCAATCGTTCCACAAGAGAAATTTAATTTTATTCAAAATGAAAATTCAGGTGAAAATGCAAGCCATGCCATCAAAGGAACTCGAAAAGCATACTGGCCGGAAGTTGATGGGTTTGTAGATACAAACATCTATCAGCTTCAAGATTTAAATAGTGGTAATAAAATTGAGGGTCCAGCCTTAATCGAATCACCACATACCACTGTTGTTTTACCACCTAATGTTGTTTATACAGTTGATCAATATTTAAATGGTTTAATCGAAAAGAAAACGGTTGAGGGGGTAACGGCATGATTGATTTCGGAATTAATGAACGGATCCATCCAGAACCAATAGATGAATTTGAACAATTGGCCCTTGATAGTTTGAAGCCTGGTGAATATGAAATTTATAGTGAAAAGTTAAACCAGTTAGTGCTTGAAGCAAAAGAAGTATTAACGAAAATCGGTGTTTCCTCCATGCTTCACTCAGGGGATATTGTTGTAGGCTTGTATACAGCAAAAGGGGACCTTGTTGCTGCCTATTGTGGAGTTTATCTACATGCTGTCACCACTCAAATTGGGATTAAATATATTCTTAAACATTATAAGGACGATCCTACAATTGGAATTAACGAAGGTGACATTTTCTATGCAAACGAGGCGCTCTATGGAGGAGTTCATAACCCAGACCAGGTTGCGGTCATGCCTATTTTCCATAATGGAGAATTAGTTGCTTGGGCTGCAGCAGCGGTACATCAGCCTGAAACAGGTGCAATTGAACCCGGTGGAATGCCACTTACAGCAAAGTCTCGCGCAGATGAAGGAATGAAATTGCCACCAATTAAAATTGGTGAAAACTATCAAATTAGAAATGATATGTTAAATATGATGGCAAACATGGTTTCAAGGGCGCCAAGAATGCAAATTATTGACACAAAAGCTCGTGTTGCTGCGTGTGATCGTTTACGTGTTCGTGTTCAACAACTAATTGAGAAAAAAGGTGTAGAACTTGTAGTAGGTGTGATGAGAAAAATGTTAATTGTAGCAGAGGAAGGGGCGCGGAAACGTATTTCAAGCTGGCAGGATGGTGTATACCGCTCGGTTTCTTTCATGGATACAATGGGAACAAACGACTCATTAATGCGGTGCGCATTAACATTAACAAAAGAGGGAGACTCACTCACATTTGATTTCACAGGTTCATCACCTGAAAATGATGGTTCATTTAATAGTTTTATGCACATTGTTCGCGCACATATCGCAATCTATTTATTTGGTGTCCCTTTTGCAGATTTGCCAACATCATCTGGAATTTTTTCGTCAATAAAGGTAATTGTTCCACAAGGTACATTTTTAAACGCAAATGTCGATGCATCTGTTGCTAACTCGCCGATTACAAATAGTTGTGTTCTATCAACAACGTCTAATGCATTTGCAAAAATGCTTTATGCAAGTGGCGTAAAGGAACTTTCAACAAGTGGTTACGGGGCAGGTGGATGTGCTGTTGTAATTGCTGGTCAAAACCAATGGGGCGTCCCATTTGCTGATATGCTTGCAAACGTACTGAATAGTGAAGGTAGTGGAGCCAGAACACATCGTGATGGAGATAGCTCCTTCGGATTCCCTTGGGGCTGGTGGGGGAAAGCTCCAGATGTGGAAGATATGGAGAATGAACAGCCTCATGTCCATTTATATTTTAAGCATTGGAAGGATTCAGGAGGATTTGGAAAATATCGTGGCGGGGCTGGAACAAATGTAGCATGGGCTGTAAAAGGCGTTCCATTCTTAGTATACCAATCTATTATTAAGCATCATAAAGTTCCAATCACACAAGGGTTATTTGGTGGATATCCACCTCCTTCACATCCTGGTATAAAGATTGTTAATGCCAATTACTTTGAGAAAATGAAAAATGGTGATGCAGATATTCCTGTTAATACTGCGGACCTAGTAAGAAATCGCTCCATTGAAGGAGATTATTTGGTTGAGCGTGCACCACGTCCAGCAGCACCTGTTCTCGAAGGCGATATATATGTGGCAAATTCCACTGGTGGTGGGGGCTATGGTGATGTACTGGATCGGGATCCGGAAAATGTAATCAAAGATTTAAAGGACGAACTCATTTCAGATTGGGTAGCACAAAATATATATAAAGTTTCCTATGAACCTGAAACGTTAACTCTTGATGAGGTAAAAACTGAAAAGCTTAGAGAAGAAGAAAGAAAGGATCGCTTAGGACGAGGAAAGAGCTACGATGAATTTATGGTGGAGTGGTCTACAAAGCAACCGCCTGAAGAAGCGCTTGTCTACTATGGAAGTTGGCCAAATGCAGAGCCTTTACGACAAATTGTTCGTATGTAAAATCTGTAAAAATGAAGGAGTTCTTTTATGGATAAAAAAGAATTAGTTCAAAAATTTTTTAAAGGTCGAGCCGTCACTCGACCTCCATTTCTCCCATTGGTAGGTACCTATTTAACAAAAGTAGATCAAGTTTCAATTCCTTCGATATTACAAGATGGTAATACCTTTTATTCGGCATTATTAAATACTCAAAAACTTCTAGGCTACGATGCGATTGTTTTACCAACGGACTCTTCTTTAGAGGCAGAGGCTTTTGGTGGAATTGTAGAATGGAAGGATCAAGAAATGCCTAGTGTAAAAGAAGTGCCAATTACGCAGGAATTATCGTCATCCGATTTTTTAGAAAGGGGTAGAATACCGGTTGTAAAAGAGGTTGTAGAGCGATTGGTAAAGGTTCAAGGAAAAGAAATACCGATTATTGCAACTATAACCGGTCCAGTCACTATTCTTAAAACTCTTTATGGAGAGGTTATTAATTCAGATATAGGTTTAATGAAAAAGCGGGCTGAAGAAATAACACAAGCCATGATAGGACTTTGTAAAGCCTTTGGTGACGCCAAGGTAGACGGAATCCTTATTAATGAAGATTTGTTAGATCCTGCATTATGGGAAGAATGTAAGGGTGTTTATAAACCTTTTTTCAACGTTATTAAATTTTACAATATTTTTGGCATTTTGCGGTTATCTTCTCAGGTTGATGCATTAGAATCAATATATCATTTGCCAGATGTTGTTTTAGGTTCACAGGAATTCATCTCCAATACGGATTCAGTGAAAACAAAAGGTATTGCATTATCAACATCAATTTGGGAAGAAAATTTGGATCTTACTCAGTTAGCTTCATTGTGGAAAGAAAACAAAAAAAGAAGAATGTTTTTATCATCTAGCCATCCACTGGATTTAGAGATAAATTTAAACAACCTTCAGGAAAAAACTACCATGATTTGCAATGAAGAAAATTGGCTTTAACCATATGGGAACTCACCTTAAAAACAGAGGGTGGGTTCTTTGTGTTATATCTAGACTTGGCTATATCGACAAATTTCGGGATGCGACAGACAGTATTCTAAGTCCTGTGTGTTATAATAACTGAAAAATAAAGGGTGTAGGTGACCTCGATGACAGAATTTGCACATGTGTTTCATGGAACTGCTTTTACTAGCCGTTCGCCGAAGGAAGTTGAAGTTTTAAAGGATCATCTTTTTTGTGTAAATGAAGATGGCATGATTGAAAAAGTGGTTAGCCCGGAGCATAGTGAATATCAGCCACTGTTAGAGACATATCAAAATACAAGTAGATATCAACGCTTAGCAAATGGACAGTATTTCTTGCCTGGCTTTATTGATTTGCATGTTCATGCACCACAATGGGCCCAAGCGGGAACCGCACTAGATATCCCACTCTATGAATGGTTGAATACATATACATTTCCCATCGAGGCTAAATTTGAAGATGTGGAATTTGCGAAAAAGGTGTATAACGAGGTGGTTGGAACCCTCCTTGCAAATGGCACTACAACTGCACTTTATTTTGCGACGGTCCATAAAGAAGCGAGCCTCCAGTTAGCTCAAATTTGTGCTGAAAAAGGTCAGCGTGGTTTAGTAGGTAAAGTGGTGATGGATAACCCTGACCAAACGGAGGTTTTTTATCGTGACCGTGATACAAAGACAGCTCTAGCTGAAACGGAAAAATTTATTTTAGCTGTAAAAGAATTAGCAAAATCAACAAAGCAGGGAGTCTATCCAGTGGTTACCCCTCGATTTATCCCAAGCTGTACCGATGAAGCACTAAAAGGCTTAGGGAAACTTGCAGCGAAATACGATACACATATACAGTCGCATTGCAGTGAAAGTGATTGGGAGCATGGTTACGTCAAGGAGCGTTTTGGTAAAAACGATGCATTTGCCCTAAATGATTTCGGGCTTATACGTGAAAAGTCGGTTATGGCGCATTGCAATTTTTTATCTGACAAAGATGCGGATTTATTTGCTGAAAAAGGCACCGCGGTTTGTCATTGCCCCATCTCCAATGCTTATTTTGCCAATAGTGTAATCCCGATTGCGCGTCTTCAATCAAGGGGAGTAGAAATTGGGCTAGGCTCTGATATTTCAGGTGGATTCTCTCCAAGCCTATTTGATAATGTAAAACAAGCTGTCATTTCATCAAGAATGCTAGAAGATGGAGTGAATTCGACACTACCGGCGTATGAACGCGGGGTACCTGATTCAAGAATTACACTTGATGAAGCATTCTATTTTGCAACCGCTGGCGGTGGAGAAAGCTTAAGACTACCAATTGGTCGACTGGCTGAAAATTACGCATGGGATGCGCAAATTATTGACACAACTGTGGAAACTGCCAAGCTTCCACTGTATGATCCTGAAGAAAAGCTACATGACATCTTTCAAAAGATCATTTACCTGACCCGCCCAGAAAACATCCGACAAGTCTGGGTTCAAGGGGAAAAAGTCTGGGACAGAGGTGCAGATTCATAATCCTAACAAGTTTAACATCGACAAGTGGTTGGAGCTTGTCGATGTTTTCTGTATTCACGACTCCCTAATGCACAGTATTTGAAAAATGGAACAAATTACTATAATGTGGAGTTATTAATAATTATTTAACTCTTGGGAGGTAAAACAATGAACATCGTAACACTCGTAGGAAGTTTAAGAAAAAATTCGTTTAATATGCAAGTGGCAAAAACTATGCAGGAACGATACAAAGATAAACTAAACATGCAAATCGCTGATATTGGTGCGTTACCTCATTTTAATCAAGACGATGAATTGGATCCTCCACAGGTCGTAAAAGATTTCAAAACATCGATTGCCAATGCAGATGGTGTCATCATAATTACGCCAGAATACAACTGGTCGGTTCCAGGCGTATTAAAAAATGCCTTGGATTGGACATCTCGCGTAGAGCAAGTATTCATTGGCAAACCGGTCATGACACTTGGTGCAACTCCTGGGATGATGGGAACCATCCGTGCTCAATTGCATTTACGAGATATTTTGGTAGCACCAGGCATCCAAGCGAAAATCCTTCCTCCAGGTGCAAATGAAATATTGATCAATTTTGCAAGTCAAAAGATAGATCAACAATCGGGTCAATTGGTTGATGAATCAACACTTGAGTTCTTGGATAGTAAAGTTGATGCGTTTGTTGATTTTGTGAAAACAGTATAAAACCTCATTCTATTAAGGTGTCAGCCCATAAATGGGAACTGGCACCTCTTTTCAAGTCTTCACATAAGATTCCTTTTCAGCAATATGCTATATTTGGTTTGAATGAATTAAGGATTTTGTCCATTATCTCAGAAACAAAGTGAGAAACTATTTCATTTTACTATATACGAAAGGAGAATATCAGAAAATGAGATTAAGTGTACTTGACCAAGCGCCAATAACGAAAGGAAATTCTCCTGCAGGTGCATTAAAAAAAGCCGAGGAGCTTGCAATCTTGGCAGATGATTTAGGCTATCACCGGATGTGGATGGCTGAACATCATGGGACCGGTTCATATGCAAGCTCAGCTCCTGAGATTTCAGTGGCACATTTGGCAGCAAAAACGAAGCGAATTCGAATCGGAACTGGTGGAGTGATGATGATGCATTACTCACCTTTGAAGCTTGCAGAGGTTTTCAAAACTCTAAGTTCATATTCTCCAGGAAGAATTGATTTTGGAGTCGGCCGTGCACCTGGTGGAGACCAATACGCGATTTATGCTTTATCAGAAGGTCGCCAGCCAATGGTAAATAATATGTACGAGAAATTCGATCTTGCATTACAAATGATGAAAGACGAAGTACCTGACCATCCGCTTTATAAGCATACAATTGCAACACCCTCCCAGGTTGTTTTGCCAGAAGCATGGTTGCTTGGTTCAACCGGAAACAGTGCTGTTATGGCGGGACGAATGGGAGTTGGCTATTCCTTCGCACAGTTTTTCAGCGGGGAAATGACAAAGGATATTTTAGATTTATATAAAGAGGAATTTAAACCAACCGTTTTTATGGAAAAGCCAGAGATTACCGTTTCCTATATGGTAACCGTTGCTGAAACAGAGGAAGAAGCTGAATTTGAGGCATTGCCCCATGACATTGCACGTCTATGGTTAATGAAAGGAAAGCTTGGACAGGTGTTAACACCGGATGAAGCTCAAAACTATCCTTTAACTGAAGTAGAGCGGATAAACATCCAGGAGAACCGGAAAAAGCTACACTTAGTCGGTTCTGCTAAAGCAATTGCTGAAAAACTTCAGCAAGAACAACAAGAGTATGGTTTTGACGAGGCGATGATTTGTAGCATTCCGCATTCACAGGAAAAACGATTGAATGTATATCGACTGTTGGCAAAGGAATTATTATAAAATGAAAGAAGCGCTTGCCCTTAGATCCTATTAATTGGGCAGGCGCTATTTTTTAGTTGCGTTCGATTACTTTAACACCTTTATAAAATACTTTTTTAATTTGATCTACATCTGTGATATCCAAACCCGGAATTCCTTCGGCGACCAGGAAATTGGCTTCAAGTCCTGGTTCCAACCTGCCAAACTGTTTTTCTTTTCCTAGAACTCTCGCTGGGTTGTTTGTGAGTAGGGCGAGGACATCATTTTCGTTGCAATGATCTTTAAGAAGTTTCATAGCTGGTTGGGCTATTAGCATCAATGAATCGGGACCCCTTAAGGAACGATCTTGAAAAGGTAGCCATGGAACATTTGGATAGGGTGGAAGATAAGCATCTGTCGATATCGATACAGGAATCTTTTTTTCTACCAACTTCCCAATTTCCTCCGGGGAGTTCGGTGCAAGATGTGTTCCCCCCATTGGAGTGGCTACGATTTGTATTCCTTTTTCTACAGCTTTATTAATCTGCTTATCCGTAATCCCGTGGGCATGGTGTAAGACATCGAACCCGGCATTAAGTGTCATCTCGATGCCCTTTTCCCCAGCAACATGGCAACCGATTTTTTTACCCGCATCATGATAAATTAAGACAATTTCCTTTAGTTGCTGAGGCGTATATATAATTTCTCCTGCCCGCGGTACAACATCTTCTGTAAAATTAGCCGGGGTAGCGTTGATAAAAACATTTTCGCCAGGATAGTCGCTGTTTTCAGCGATTATTTTTACGAGATTAGAGGAAGATAAATCGCTTTGTGAAACCGCCGTTGTCCCAGTAATAGAAGTATAATGTGCAAGTTCTTCAAAGCCAATTGAGATACTAGTCGTTGAAAACGATATATCCATTGGGAAATCAGTCACAGCATCACGATAATCCTTTACTGAAAAATTGCAAAGTGGATGACCACAAATTTGTTCCCCTAAAGCTGTAATTCCTGAAGACAATGCCTTAAAAAGAATGGCTTTTCCAGCTATAAAATGTGTTTCGGTGGTTACCGGATATAGAGAGGAAGGTGCAAATTCTAGTAAATGTGTGTGGCAATCCACAAGTGATGGTGTAATGACTTCGTTACAACAATCAATTACATCAATCTCGGGGAAAAGATTGTTCAAATTGACCCAGGATCCAACCTCCTTAATAATACCGTCTTGGATCAACATTGCCCCATCTTCAATTGTACCTACATCTGTTACCGTAACAAGTTTATTACCACGTATAATATATTTCATCGACGATCACACCAAAAATGGCGTTAGCCAGTAGCCAAGTATACAGGCTGTAGCAATACGGATAAGGAGTCCGATAACAGCTGCTCCAAGTGTTTCTTTTTCCGTAAGGTCAGAGGTTTCAGCCCAAGTGACAGGCACCTGGCCGAAGATGACAGATAACGGCAATCCAGAATTAGCAAGGACGAAGGAACCAACGATTAATCGTGGATCAATATTTGCGGAGAGATCTGCAAGCTGAGCAACAGCTAATGTCGGTGCAGCAAGAACAGAAACGATTCCTGTTGCGGGTTCAATACTTAGAAATGTAAGGCTTGAAGAAAGGCCGGACTCGATAAAACTCCAAATGCCCGCAAATTTTAAAGCACCGATGAAAAAGAAGACGGCCGCTACTGCAGGGATTATGATTAAGAAGAGTAATTCAGCACCTTCTTTAGCCGAAGCAAAAATGGTGTGCAAGAATCTTGTATTTGGTGTAAAACGAGGCAAATCCGTAAGTTCTACTTTTTTTGTGTCACGATATATCGTTCTTGAAAGTAGGAAAGGAACTACAATAATTGGGACAAAGATTGATAAAATCACTAACGGAAAAGCATTAATTCCAAAAACAGAAAGAGCTATGAGTCCGAGTACAAAGGTTGCGAAGGATTGTGGGGACTGAATCATTGTCGCGACGGCTATTTTTTGTTCAGCCTTGGTCGCGTTTGCTTTTACTAAAATCGGTCCAGAGATTTTTCCAGCTGCATTAATATCTCCAAGGATATTGTAGACACTTGGAATGATGACGGATGGATTGATTTTGAACCACTTCATAATCGGAACAAAAAGTCGGATTAATCCATCCGTAAAACCTAATCTTTCTAGAATTCTTCCAACGATTACACTTACAATAATCGCAATTCCAATTTCACTAGTTAGGAAGATATCTACAACAACAGGTTTGACTTCTTTAATAATGGTGTCGAAAAGCTGTGACATTGAATTTGGAGATAGCAATAAAAGAAGCAGTAACCCAAATACTAAAATAACCCCAATAATTTCCCACAAATGCCAGCTTGCTCTAGATGCTTGTGACATGGACTGTGGTGTTTTATTTTCCTCCATAACGAAACCTCCAGACATCTATTTATCATAATCAGCCTATGCCTAAAGGAGAAAAATGTGCAAGTACGTAGGACGGTGGGACAGGTCCTGTGTACTAGCTTCTTTTTTAGGTGGAGGTTCCAATTTTCGGAATAAGAAACTAATCTCTAATGCATTCTATTAGGGATAAAGAACCTTTGAAAGGGCGTGAATCTTTGAAAGACGAAGAGATTGTAGTGGAAGAACTAAATACTTTG
Source organism: Bacillus sp. JJ1521 (assembly GCF_036965165.1). Lineage (NCBI taxonomy): Bacteria > Bacillati > Bacillota > Bacilli > Caryophanales > Bacillaceae > Bacillus > Bacillus sp. JJ1521. The sequence goes on from NZ_JBALOX010000038.1 coordinate 32,438, forward strand.
TTAAGAGGCACTTTTATGGGGATTCGTGCTTTTGAACATCATATTCAGAAGCTAGAGGACGTAGAGGTAAAACAAAAATTCCAAGCAATGCAACAGGAGGTCAAGGGGAACGCTCAAAAGCTTGCTGAACGGATACAAGAACTAGACGGCATACCAGCGGATAGCGAAGGTGTTTCGGGGAAAATGCATAGCTTCATGCATAAAGTCATGCTCTCTAATGACAACGAGGAAATTATGAAGGATGCATTAATGGGGATGGAGAAATATGGTGTTGAATTTTCAGAGGAAATTGTCAAAGGAGACCTCGACCCTAAGAGTAAGAAAATAGCTGAAGATGTGATTGATACAAGTCGTAAACATGCAAACGAGATTCGAAAATTAATGCATAAATCATAAAAGAGAATCTGATTGTGCTAGTCCCTGCTTAGGTTTGTGGATACTAAAATGACAGCCTTATAAAGGCTGTCACTTTCTAAGGTTAGTCACTGCTTTAATTGGTTTAATTCATCTATACATTCTTGAACGAGTGTAACAGCCTGACTCATAGCTGCACCACCGCCAAACGCAGCAGTTACACCTACAGTTTCTAGGATTTCCTCCTCAGAACAACCTTGATCTAAGCAGCCCTTTGTGTGGTAGATTATACAATATTCATCCTGCGAATAAAGACTTATACCTAATGCAATCAGTTGTTTTTCCCTCTTTGTTAAAGTCCCTTCCTTAAAGCATTCTTCGGTAAAAGCATTGTATTGTTCAGCTAGTTTTGGCATCTTTTTTGTAAACGTACCGATTCCTGTCTTATAGTGAAGAAGTGCGGCTTCCGTTGAATTTCTTGCTTCAAATTCCATAATGAAGTTCCCTCGATTCTATATTTTTCTATTTAGCCCCTTTTGCATTAGGATCCTTACTATTAGCTCCATAATCTGGTACATGGCTCGCGTGTTTTTCATGGTATCTTGACCCTGAGCCTACTTCACTGTTTCGTTGTTGTTTGTTCTTTTTTTGTTTTGCCATCTCTTTCACCCCTGAATTTTATTTTGGGACAATGGACCTGTCATCCCATCGCTTTTTATTATGTGAAGTATTCTAGTTTTGCATTTGGGAAAAATTTTTCCATGTAAGAGTATAAGTGTTTTTTAATATCTTCTTCTTCGTCTTTTTGGTAAATGTATTTTCCGATACCGTATTTCCCCCACTTATACCTTCTTTTTTCTTCGTCCAATTCTAACTTGGTCATCGGGTAGTTTTTCTCGATGACTCTTTTTGCTGGCTTTGTAAACCGATGTTGAATGAATTCAAAGGTTAAGTCCTTTTTTGCTTCTGGCGGTAGTTCTGCTTCTAAACGCTCAAACATCTTATAGTATCCGTCTTCCCAGCCTTCATGTAGATAAATGGGGGCAACGATAAAACCAAGTGGATATCCGGCTCTCGCGACTTTACCCGCGGCTTCAATTCTCTTTTCTAAAGGAGAAGTCCCTGGCTCGAAGTTTTTTACAATATAATCAGCATTCATACTAAAGCGGAACCTTGTTTTCCCATTATGATTGGCATCCAATAAATGATCAACGTGATGAAACTTTGTCACAAATCTGAGCTTACCTAGCTCTGATCTTCCGAAATGTTCGATTGCCCTTTTAAGAGTGTGCGTCATGTGATCGATTCCAACGATATCTGATGTACATGATGCTTCAAACCTTGTAAATTCGGGGGCACGTTCTTCCATATACTTATCAGCAGCCTCTAAGATTTCCTCGACATTTACATATGTACGTATATAGGGTTTGCTCCCCATGGTCGTTTGCAAATAACAGTAATGACAATGCCCCATGCATCCAGTTGCAAAAGGAATAGCATACTCTGCTGATGGCTTCGAAGTATCAAATTTAAGGGTTTTCCGTATACCAACGACAAGGGTTGATTTTGCAACACGATACTTTTGAAAATCGTTGTCGCCAGGTAAATTTCTTATTTGATTGTGTGATGTCGTATATCGGATTTCTACGTCCATGTTTTCAAACTTTTTGAGAAGTTCTTTTCCTAAAGGATAATCTAATGCGTCTGGCTCGAAATAAACGAGCTTTGGTATGAATGGTGGTCTATCCATTAATCTAATGTCCCTTCTGTAGTATTCCCGTAATAATAGTTATAGGCTTGGTTTGCCTCTTCTTCCGTGGAATAAACTGCGACTTCGTCTGATAATGGGTAATACGTTTCGTATAAAAACAGGGCCAGCTCTTCGGGTCTCTCAGGGTTATTGACAACAGCAGCAGCTTGAATATTGGCTACATCCTGAGTGTGGGGATTTCGATAAAATACATAAACAACATCTCCAGCTTGATACATTTGACATCACCTTTCAATTTATTAAATTATGTAAAGATCCTTTTTACTCATTTTTTCAATTCGTTCAATAAGTTATGTCTACTTGTTTATGGAAAAATGAAGTTCATGTATGTAAAAGCAGTCTTTTGAAAATAATACCAATTATAACTATGATTTTTTGAGGTGAAAAACTGTGATTACATTAAATTCGGTAATTGATGGGAAAAAAGCAAATTTTGGTGCCGTTCGAGATATTTTTGATTCGCATGGATGTAGCTTTTGCAGTAATTTTGAATATGATCAAGGGAAATTTGATGCAGTGTTAAATCGTGAAAATGGGGAAACAATCTATTTACGGGTACCTTTTTTTGTGGTGAAAGGAATGCTTGATCATTCCAGTGCTGAAATTCAATTTGGTACGCCATATGTTATAAAGCATATCGTCAATTTTGGTCTAGATTATGATCAAAATTCTTTTATTACAGGAACAACCGGACTTGATCAATTCCAAGAGCCACTTGATAAGGATGGACATATTTCAGATAAAAGCAGATGGGAACAAGCTGGTGTCGAAGTAGTTGAGCGTATTTACAATTCTATGAGAGAATTAGTATCGTAAAATGGGACGAGTTTTTTCGTCCCGTTTTTATTTGAGTTATTTTAAATAAAATGATGAGCTATCAATCATTTCAACATCATCTCTCGTTTTGATTTCCTCGATTAGTTTAAAGAGAGCTGCGTCTTTTTGCTTTGCTTCGATCATACAGTCGATTTGTGGCACACTTTCTTTTATTTCTTTTAAAAACGTAAAAAACATCTCAACATCTACATAGTCAGCATGATGACGAAAGGCTTCCTGGCTCTTTGGACTTGAAATATGCATTTTGATCGGAAGTGGGGAATGCTTCCACGTCTGTACCACGCGATCCCAATGATATTCCCAATTTGGGTTTTGATGGTGGGCTAAGTGGTGGTGATAATCAAATACAAGTGGAATATTTAATTTTTCGCAAAGGTAAAGAGTATCCTCTAGGGTAAAGGATGTATCATCATTTTCAAGCATCATCATGCTTTGAATTTTTGCGGGGACGTCCATCCAATTAGTAACGAAACGTTCCAGTGAAACTTCGGTTTCTTTATAATTTCCCCCAACGTGCATGACACAGCGATGAATAGGCTCGATCCCCATTGCCTTCAATAAGAGATAGTGGAGCTTCAAAGTACGTATTGAGTTTTTTAAAATTTCTAATTGAGGAGAATTAATCAGTACAAAATGATCGGGATGAAAATCAATCCGAATGCCATGTTCCTTCGCAAAATCCCCAATTTCACATAGACTCGATTTTAACGGTTTGAGATAATTCCAATCGAGAAGATCCTCATGATTGGCTAACGGAATCAGCCGGGAGGTGAGTCGGTAGAAATGAATGTCAGATGCTGCATTATGCTTTAAAAGTCTTAGGGTATTGTGTAGATTTGTTTGGGCGATCCGCTCCAATTTGTGAATCGCAGCTTCACGGTCTTCTATTTTTTGAAATTGAGCAAACGTCATTGTTTTTGAGGGAGAAGCATTTTTCAGTTCTGTACTCATTGCCACATATCCAAGGCGGACTATTGTCACAGTTGTTCACCTCACCCTTAATAATCTTATCAGGGACAGTTACTGCCCCTGGAGTCCCTACCACTCAACGGTTGAACTAGATATTCGTTTTACCCCTCTGATGGAAGATATATCTTCTACAAGCTTGTTCATAGCTAAGTTTTTTTGTTTGGCTTCAATCATGATGTCAAAGTCCTGATTGAGAGCTTTCGCCATTTGTAAAAAAGGCATAATAAAGTCTAAGGACACAAAATCAGCATGTGAACGGTAGGCTTTTTCTGATTTCGGCGATGAAATATGGACTTTGGGTACTGTTGTTTTGTCGTTCCATGTTTGAAAAATACGCTCCAAATAGGGGGGGAGTTCGACTCCTTCTTTGTTCGCCATATGGTGGTGATAATCTAGAATCATTGGGATGTTTTCTTTTTCACAGGCAAGCAGTGTTTCCTCCACATTGTAAGTCTTATCATCATTTTCAAGTGTCATTTGTTTCTTGATTTCTTTTGGCAGTCCTTTGAGGTTTTGATGGAACCTCACCAATGATTTTTCTTTATCTCCATAGGCTCCACCAATATGTATGTTCAGAATTCCTTTTTCAAGCGAATTAAGAGCTTTTAGCATCTTGTAGTGAAATTCCATGTCGATGATCGCATTTTTCGTGACTTCATCCCTTGGGCTTGTGAAAAGGGTGAACTGATTGGGATGGAAGCTAACCCTCATTTTATAATGATTGATTAGTTGTCCGAGTTCATCCCATTCTTCCTTAAAGGGAGTAATAAAATCCCACATCACTTCAGGATGAGTGGCTAAGGGTACAAGTGAGCTTGAAAGCCGATACAGCTCAATTTCGTGTGCAATATTATAATGCAGAATCCTTTTTGTATGAAGTAAATTCTGTGCGGTAACGAATTTCAGCTTTTCCAATCGTTCATCTTTGGGAAGTGCTGCGTACCGTGTAAACGTTAATGATTTTGAAGGGCTTGCATCCCACAATCCCAATGCATTTGCAACATAACCAAATCGAATTTTCATCTTAACCCTCTTTTGGCACGGAGATATCGTTCCATTTTTATATTTGTCGTAGGGCAATGAATCTATCCCACTTACCCACAATTTTGTTATATTTAATTTAAGGAGAATATGATGTTATTATGCGGACTGTTTTATTTTTATGGGGGAGTGATGGGGATCGATAGGTATATGAGGTATTTTGTGATGTTGGCTTTGGTGGGGAGTTTAGTGTTGAGTTTTACGTTATTATCGAAGATGAATCAGCTTGAGCAACAGGTGGAATATCTTACAACTTCTCAACAAGACGTTTCGTACAGAATAGATAATCAAGCAAGTCAGGTGTACAATGCGCTTGAGGAATTTAAAAATGACCAGAGTTGGATTAGCAGAATTACAATGAATATCGATACAAAAGATTTAAAAGATGACCAGGTGAATGCAACTTTCAATTGGCAGGTAAAGGAGTTACAAAATGATTCAGAGGTCGTGTTTCATTATTCCTATGGTAGGGGTGAGGAGTACACGGCTATCCCTGCAAAAGAATTGCAAAATGGTCTTTTTCAAGTAATAGTCCCATTTGAATTTGAAAAAGAACCACAATGGCAGGTTGGAAATATTAGTTCAGACTCCTATCGAAGTGAAGCAGTGTCAGAAACAGAGGCAATAGATGGAAGGATTCAAGACTCAATAAACTTTTATGTAACTGTTTCTTATGAAGACTTGGTGAAGAGTAGTGAAATTCAAAATGAATATTTAGAGGACTGGAAAGCACGTTATTATGGAGTGATCCAGACAGATGTTCACATTTACAACTCTAAATTAGATATTACACTTATTAATTATCAAAGTGATGAAAAATCGTCTTACGTAGAAAAGGCATTCCTCCAAAAATATAAAGGAAATACATTAACTGATGAAGAAGAGCTAAAAATGATGGAAGAATTCCCAGTAGAAGAATACAGCGAACATTTCTTCTACCTCAATCAGGTCGAACAAAAAGAAAATATCAGATATGTAATTAAGGTTGTCTATAGCAATGGGGACACTTTCGAAAAAGAAATCTATTAGTGGGGCCAGAGAGACAGTGAACTTTCCATCTTTTCACCTTGATGGAACAATGTACGCTGTCTCTCCGAACCCTAAACAATAAAGAAAACAATAATAGACAAGGCAACCGAGGTGAACAGCATTGCGATAAGCGGTCGTAAAGCCTTTGTCAGTAATTCTTTTAAACTAACATTTAGCCCAAGTCCGACCATTGCTGCAGTTAAAAGCCATGTTGTCAAGTTGAATAGGGCTTCCATTACATTTTCGGGTACAGGAATAGAATGGCCCAAAACATAGCTTCCTAGAATGCTTAAAAGAATAAATCCTACTAGAAACCAAGGGAATTCCATTTTGGTTCCCGAAGCTTCCCTATTTTTGTACTTCATCATTCCGATTAGAATAAAGCAAAGTGGGATTAGTAAAAAGACTCGTCCTAACTTTGCCAACATCCCGATGGCAATTGCGTCGTCACCAGCAGGTGCTGTTGCTAGTGCCACATGGGCAACCTCGTGAAGGCTCGTTCCTGACCACATCCCATATTGAAGAGCGTCTAATGGTAAAAATGGACGGAGAATGATATAAATGATTGAAAAAAGGGTCCCCATTAATGCGATAATGCCAACGCTAATGGCGGTGTCCTCGTCTTTTGATTTAATAATTGGTGCAACCGCGGCGATTGCAGCCGCACCACACACACCAGTTCCAACCCCGAGTAATAGAGAAATTTTTTTATCAGCTTTGAATAGTTTTGCAAGTCCAATCGTTGTTAAAATGGCAAAAATGATAACCCCTGCATCACGGAGTAAGAGCCAGATACCGTCTTCAAGGACAACTGCTATGTTTAATTTTAGACCGTATAAAATAATAGCTGCTCGGAGTAAACGTTTTGAAGAAAATGCAATTCCAGTTTTGATGGTTTCAGGATACCCGAATATTTGTCGATATACAACTGCAAAGAGAATCGCACATGCCATTTGCCCAACATGATTGAATCCGGGAACCATTGCTAACAGGTATCCGAAAAAAGCGATAAGAAATGTAAAAGCTACACCAGCGCTCCATATCGCTATTTTGGGTAAAGTATGTTGTGGGTTGTATCGCTCTAATTCCATTAAAAGCACCTCCTTCTTTTACTATAGAAGGGTTAACTGTATAAGGAAAATAATTATATCTAATTATCATGATAAGCAAAATGTTATAATAAAAAAATAAGGAGGGATGAAAAAGTGGACCAACAACTACAGGTTTTTATATCGGTTGTAGAAAATAAGAATTTCTCACGTGCAGCAGATAAATTACATATGACCCAACCGGCGGTTAGCCAATATATCCGTACCTTTGAAGATAATCTGGGGGTCCGCCTTCTTGACCGAACAAATAAATATGTCCGGGTCACGAAGGCTGGCGAAATTGTCTACCATCATGCAAAAGAGATTGTAGCATTGTACACCAGAATGGGAAGTTTGCTAGATGATTTAACAAACCAAGTAAAAGGTCCACTCACGATCGGTGCAAGCTATACTTATGGTGAATATGTTCTTCCGCACGTAATTGCAAAAATGAAAAAACAATACCCTGACATCCAGCCTACGGTCACGATTGGCAACACTGAAAAAATAGCAGAATTGGTAGGAAATCATCAATTAGATGTCGGTATAATTGAAGGGCAGATAAAAAAGGATAACCAAATGGGAATCCAGGATTTTGCCGAGGATCATATGGTGTTTATAGTCTCAACTAAACACCCGTTGAGTCTACAAAATGTCAAAGTAACAAAGGAAGAATTAGATAACCAGACCTGGATTTTACGTGAGGAAGGCTCCGGTACAAGAGAAGCAGGAGAAAATGTATTTAACCAACTACAGATTTCTCCCAAAAATATTATGACATTCGGAAGCACTCAAGCAATCAAAGAAGCCGTGGAGGCAGGTTTAGGAATCAGCTTTTTATCAAAGCTCGTCGTTCAAAAGGAATTAAAACAAGGCACCCTGAAAATTGTGGAACTTCCGGGACTTCCATTTACAAGGAAATTCTCAATCATCACAAACTCTCCATTCCAAACTAAAGCTCTCAAAGAATTTATTGCACTTCTAAGGAGCCAGAGGGACGGTTCTATTAGTTCCTTTGGGGACTTCTGAAAAATTATAAGGGTAACACCAAAGGAAGCGGTAGTTTGCGCCAATTTGGAAAAAGAACCGTTCAAGTGAAACTGAAACGTAACTATTGGGGACTACAAGAACCGTCCCCGTGGTCCATGAGAGGAGAGGACAGCCATGCCATTAGAGATTGTTCGAAATGATATTACTCAAATGAAGGTTGATGCGGTTGTAAATGCTGCGAATACAAAGCTGATGATGGGTGGTGGGGTGTGCGGAGCGATTTTTCGAGCTGCAGGCTCTGAAGAACTCCAAGCTGCATGTGATGAAATTGGTAGCTGCGCGGTCGGAAATGCAGTGATTACCGAAGCTTTTAAGTTGCCTTCAAAATACATCATACATACCCCTGGCCCGGTTTGGAAGGGCGGTTCAAAGAATGAAGCTAACCATTTACAAGACTCCTACTATCATTCTTTAGAGCTAGCGAAGCTCCATAAATGCAAGTCAATTGCCTTTCCGCTCATTTCAACTGGAATCTTTGGTTATCCGAAAGAGGAAGCCCTGCAAATCGCGGTTTCTACGATTAGCTCTTTTTTAATGGAACACGAAATGCTTGTCTATCTTGTTGTCTTTGACAAAGCTTCCTTTGGTGTTAGCAAGAAGTTATTTACTTCGATTCATCAATATATCGACGAACATTATGTAGATGAATTCGAAACGACATTCAGTCGATTCAGAAACATAGAAGTATATCAATCTGAACCTATACAGGACGCGCAGGAGGAACTGTACGAAATTGTAGAAAGCCACGAGGTCAATAACAATTTAGTCGATCTAGTCAACCAGTTAGATGAATCATTTACTGAGAGACTTTTCCGGTTAATAGATGAACGAGAAATGAGCGATGTAGAGACTTATAAAAGAGCAAATATAGATCGTCGGTTATTTTCAAAGATCCGCAATGAAGCGGGCTATACCCCTAAAAAGAAAACGGCGATTGCTTTTGCAATTGCATTACAATTAAACGTCGATGAAACGATTCATTTATTATCTGCTGCTGGATACATCTTGACCCATAGCAGTAAATTTGATGTAATCATTGAATTTTTTATCAATCAAGCGAATTACAATATTCATGAAATCAATGAAGCCTTATTTATGTTCGATCAGCCGCTATTAGGTGCTTAAAAATGTCGCTTTTGAAGCGACCTATTCTTTGTTTAATCTTGTTATCCTAAGTTTGTAAATAAAAACGAACGGAGGATAACAAGATGAAAACAGAATTAGTGTTTATTTTAGATAAAAGCGGGTCAATGTCTGGGCTTGAAGCCGACACGATTGGTGGCTTCAATTCAATGCTTAAGAAACAAAAGAAGGCAGAAGGAGAAGCTTATGTCACCACTGTTTTATTCAATCACCATTATGAACTTCTGCATGATCGAATTAATGTAAAGGGGATTTCCCCAATTACCGAGGAGGAGTACGAGGTAAGCGGAACGACTGCATTATTAGATGCGATCGGTTTTACGATTCAAAAAATAAACAAAGTTCAAAAACATACGAGCAAAGAAGAAAGAGCAGAAAAAGTTCTTTTCGTAATTACAACAGATGGTATGGAAAATGCAAGCTGTGAATTTACAGGAGAAAAAATCAAAAAAATGGTGCAACACCAAAAAGAAAAATACGACTGGGAATTCATGTTTTTAGGCGCGAATATTGATGCAGTTTCAACCGCTGCTGAATTTGGAATAGATGAGGACTTCGCGGTTGACTTCCACGCTGACGAAAAAGGTACACTATTAAACTATCAAATGGTCAGTGAGGCTGTCACAAATCTGCGCAGTGGAAAGAAAATTGACCGAAGCTGGAAGGAAGAAATCGAGCGGGACTATAATCGACGGTCAAAAAAGTAAGAACAATTTTAGGAGGGTTTTATGGAGATAGTAAAAGCTACCGTTAAAGAAATAAATGTACTTACGAAACTTGGGTTACTGTTATGGCCGGATAATGTTGAAAGTGTACTAACAAGTGAGTTTTCTGAATTAATTCATGACAAAGATGCCGTATTATATTTAGTTAAAGAAGAGAATGAAACATTTGGTTTTGCCCAATGTCAGCTACGCACGGACTATGTTGAGGGTACGGAGAGTAGTCCAGTAGGATATCTTGAAGGAATTTATGTTAAAGAAGAATATAGGAGAAAAGGTGTGGCTAAACAGCTATTATCTGCATGTGAAAAATGGGCAAAGAATAAAGGCTGTAGTGAATTTGCAAGCGACATTGAACTTGAAAATGGGGAAAGCCTAAGTTTTCATCTGAAAAATGGGTTTCAAGAAGCAAATCGAATTATTTGTTTAACTAAAAAACTATAAAAAAATAGGCCTGTTCCCGTAATTAAATTCGAGAACAGGCGCATCACACTAATTTTTCTGTTTCCAAAGTAGCATTGGATCTTCTTGTCCTTCTGCTAATTTTATTTGTGTCATTTCGAGAGACCGATCCTCTCGCTTCTTTTTTAATTCATCATAAATAAAGGTTGATTTCCCTAGTCCTACGGCTACAGCATCCTCTACGGACTGGCAATAATACACCTTTTCGATCCCTGCAAAATACATCGCAGTCAAACACATTGAGCAAGGCTCGCCGCTTGCATACATTGTGTAGCCAGATAATTCATTCGTTTGGAATTTTTCCTGTGCTCTTCGTATCGCAAGCAATTCGGCATGTCCGCTAACATCATGTTTTTTATGTAATTCATTTACGCCTTCAGAAATAATCTCGTTGTCCTTTACGAGAACGGCACCAAATGGCTGTCCACCTTCTTTAACATTTTGTAATGCTAGTTCAACCGCTTTTTTCATGAATTGATCCAATTTCATTCCTCCAAGTCCTTTTCTATCTATTGTATTAAATCATGTCGTATTTACAAGGACTTTGATTTTTCGGTCAGAATACCTAACAAAAAGATATCCGAGAAAGAAGGTGAAAAAGCTTAAAACAGAATCAAACACCGTATGCTCAGTTTTTACAACGCCAACATATTTCAGTATGATATCATAAGCGATATAACAAACAATGATAAAATAAAACCAACCATTTTTTGCACGAACAATACTCAAATAGGCAAGTACAATTGCAAAAAAAAGACCAGTTATCGATGTGATCGCAGAACTACCACGATGTAATTGCTCAATCCATTCCACGTGATAAGATCTCATGTTAAAAACGGCATGGAGCAGAAAATGTAAAGGTATAAAAATACCATAAAAAGATAAAAGCAATGTTCCAAAGTGAATCCATTTCTTTTTTACATGAATCCACCAAATTCTTGCTACAGGAAAATAAATGATTAAACCAGCAACCGTATACCAGGGGTTCCACCAATTGGCTGTAAAAATCCCCCATTTCGTAAAAAGTAATTCTATTAATGCAAAAAATAATGCCAACGGGATGCTCCAGTACCACCTACACCTCAAAATGACAAAAAGGGCTGCAAAAGCTGGAAGTACAAGACCGTTAACCATTGCACCTAAATGTGAGTCTAATTCATTAGTTAACACATCAATTTTATAAACATATGCCTTAGCCCAAACATAGATGAAGTAATCGAATAAAAGGGTAACTCCTGTAACGGTAAAATACATAATAAAAATCCGAAACGATTTCGTTTTCCAAATTGCAATACCTAAAATGATGAGTCCTAAAAGAAATAGAATTAGATAAGCAGAAACTCCAAGCACTTAAGAAATACCTCCGCTTTGTTTATAGGTATTTATAGGTATTTTTACCTATTTTTCTAAATTCAATACTGATATAAAGCTTAAAACACCGTAACTATGTATTTTATGTTAACATTTAAAATGGAAACATCTTGCTAAAAAAGTAAGAATATAGGGATTTTTTGGGGAGGAAGTAATGAAAACCTGGATCTGGATTACTGTTTTTGTGATTTTAATAGGTGCATCTATTGGACTTATGTTTAGTGTTTACAATATGTTCGATAACAAAAATGCTCAAAAAGCTGTTTCTTCATCAAAGCAAGATGCTAATAAGGTGGATGAGTTTAAGGAGCAGACGAAAAAGATTGGTGGAGTGACATATGATCTGAATTTGAGTCAAACACCGGAAGAGAGAGAAGTCATAGATGTAATGCATCATATGACCCATCAAAAGGTGAAAGCCGACGAAAAATGGGGCGCAAAACCAATGATTTCTGAAACCGTTAATGAAATTTATGATATTATTTCAAAAAGTAATTTTGCTAGAAAAGAAGATCTTTTGGAAATTGCAGAACGTTGGAAGAATGGAGATTTCAGTCAAGTTGATAGTGATCATAATTATTTTTGGAGCCTTCAAAACGGAACGATTGGTAAAGCATACGGCATAATGAACGAAGCAGAAGAAAGAAGATTTATTTTAAATAATTTTGGGGAAGATTTTTTACCTGATTAAAAAAGGATAGTTCAATGCGAACTATCCTTTACGTCTTCTCCAATTTTATCGAGAAGGGAAATCGTATTAACAAGATGGTTATTAAAAATTCGCTTTGCCACCGAAAGAAGCTCAACAATCATTGGATCTCTGAGAGAGTAAATAACACGATTGCCATCCTTTGTTCCATACACTATATTCTTGGCACGTAGCACAGTTAGTTGCTGGGATACGGCTGACCCTTCGCTACCGATTAGGGTTTGAATTTCATTGACGTTTTTATCACCCTCGGCTAATAGCTCCAAGATCCGAATCCGTAATGGATGTGCAAGAGCTTTAAAAAAGTCAGCCTTAAATTGCTGCATTTCTAGATTCACTACTTTACCTCACTTTCTTTCTACATTAACTTAGGGGAACACTTCTATTATTAACCACTTTTTCCTCGACTCCTGAGAGAGCCTGACACTCTTTAAATGCAAAATGCCTACAACCCAAACATTTATTGTGATTAATCTGGGTAAGTGCATAATCAATGGCATCACCAGTATGTTCAAAAAAGTTTTCTTCCCTAATTAGCTCATATAATCCGGTTTTATGAAGAACGTTTTTAGGCTGTGGTTGAATTCCCGAAATTAACACAATGCCATTCTTTGAAAAATCCTTAACAATACTAGCTAATCGCGCTTCTCCTGTTGTATCCATAAACGGAACCCTGCTTAACCGCAAGAGAAGTACTTTTGGCTTGTAATTGATTGATTTAATAATTTGTTGTTCAAAAGTCTGTGCAGCTCCGAAAAATAAGGGTCCTTCGACATTATAAATACTGATTTGCGGACAATCATGAGAATCCGTCACAATACGGGTATCCATTTTTTCATGTTTTATTTCCGGGTTCGGTAATGCTTTTTCAGTCACTATTATATCACTCATTCGTTTAGTAAAAAGAACAACCGCTAAAATTAGTCCAACCAGGACCGCAACCGTTAAATTCATAAAGACTGTTAATAAAAAGGTAACAAGCAACACAAGCGAGTCCTCGGTTTTTGTTTTTAAAACATGATAAAAAACACGACGCTCACTCATGTTCCAAGCAACAAGCATAATAATCGGAGCCATGCTTGCTAACGGAATTTTTGAAGCATATGGAGCAAATAAGAGTAGGACAAGCAGAACAACAATTCCATGAATGACACCGGAAAAAGGCGACACAGCCCCTGTTTTAATATTGGTTGCGGTTCTAGCAATCGCTCCAGTTGCGGGTATTCCACCAAACAAAGGAGTAACCATATTTGCAAGGCCTTGACCGACTAATTCTCGGTTGCTATTATGCTTGCTGTTTGTCATTCCGTCAGCGACAACGGCCGAAAGAAGCGATTCAATTGCTCCTAACATCGCAATCACAAATGCTGGTTGAATCAGTTGTTTAATCCGCTCAAAGGTTATTTCGGGAAATTGAAAGCTTGGTAGTTTACTAGGAATATCTCCAAATGTTGAGCCAATTGTCGCCACCTGGGTAGGATAAAAGATAGTCGCAATTCCTGTTGAAATAAGTAGGGCAATTAAAGAACCAGGGACTTTTGGGAAAAATTTTGGTGTTAACAAAAGGACAACTAAACAAATAGAGGCTGTTAAAATACTAAAAATATTAATCTCACTAACATGGAAAATGATTTCTTTCATGTTATCAAAAAATAAT
>NZ_JBALOX010000039.1:0-219 GCF_036965165.1 Bacillus sp. JJ1521
TAGTTTTGAAGGAATGAAAATTTCTTCTTGAAATATTTTCTAAAGATAGTATAATAATATCTTGTCTTTACCTTATCTAGTGACGATAGCGAGAAGGTCACACCCGTTCCCATACCGAACACGGAAGTTAAGCTTCTCAGCGCCGATGGTAGTTGGGACTTTGTCCCTGTGAGAGTAGGACGTCGCTAGGTTGGAGAAGACGGAGGATTAGCTCAGCTG
>NZ_JBALOX010000039.1:324-3238 GCF_036965165.1 Bacillus sp. JJ1521
TCCTATCGCCGGCACCATTTACGAGCCATTAGCTCAGTCGGTAGAGCATCTGACTTTTAATCAGAGGGTCGAAGGTTCGAATCCTTCATGGCTCACCATTTAAATAATATATGCGGGTGTGGCGGAATTGGCAGACGCGCTAGACTTAGGATCTAGTGTCTTTGACGTGGGGGTTCGAGTCCCTTCACCCGCATTATGCGGAAGTAGTTCAGTGGTAGAACACCACCTTGCCAAGGTGGGGGTCGCGGGTTCGAATCCCGTCTTCCGCTCCAATGGCGGCATAGCCAAGTGGTAAGGCAGAGGTCTGCAAAACCTTTACCACCGGTTCGAATCCGGTTGCCGCCTCCATTATTTTATAATGATTGTAAGTGCTTTATTATTATTTGCCGGGGTGGCGGAACTGGCAGACGCACAGGACTTAAAATCCTGCGGTAGGTGACTACCGTACCGGTTCGATTCCGGTTCTCGGCATCTTTTGATGTCTTTTTTCTTTCTATATTTGCCTGAGTGGTGGAATGGCAGACACGGTGGACTCAAAATCCACTGCCAGCGATGGCGTGCCGGTTCGAGTCCGGCCTCAGGTATCAAAGAACATGAACTTCACAGTATCAAGCTGTGGGGTTTTTTGTTATAAAAATTATATAATTGAACGATTTATTAAAATTGCCAACATGGGATAAATAAAAAATTTTTTAAGGGAAAACTTATTTCGCAGCAAACAAATATTTTATTATTGTTCTTCTTTTTAGAGGGGCTTTAACGCTAAGAAAAAGAGCCAAAATAATGCAGGTTGTTTAGAACTACCTGCTTATTTTGGCTCTTTTTTATATTTATAAAAGCTTTCATGGTATCTTTTACAATTCTTTAATTAAACCGTTCAATTGACTAATAGATAAATAGAGAGATTTGTGACTATGCTAATGGCTTTACTTAAGTTTGATAGAGATTTATTAAGATGTATAAAGCGAATTTTTTCAAAACAAATAGACAACATAGATAAAAGGAGAGAATAATACTATTTATTTCAATACTAAAACGACATAGATAGATGGGAGAGGTTAAAGCAGATTATTTAAAAATACTACATAAACAATATAGATAGTAAGGAGAGATTAAGATGATAAAACAAGCTATTTCAATTTTTTTAGCAGTAATGTTTTTCTTATCAACGTTTGTAATTCCTGCTAATGCACAGCAGAGTGCTTCGGAAGGGACTCAACCCTGGATGAATAGCAAGCTCTCTGCTCAGGAGCGGACCGAGCTACTTATCAAAGCGATGACGTTGGATCAGAAAATCCAGCAAATCGCTATCTCACGTTTCAATGAAAACAACACCGGTGAGACTGTCATTATCAAAAGGGGCGGTTCTAACAAGTATCAGAGTGGCGAATTCCCGCCTGAGGGTACCTTGCCCGGATGTGAGTGGCAGGATACTGGCCGGCAGATCCGCGGAATCAAGGAACTTGGCATCCCCACAATTCGCATGACTAACGGTGGTACAGGTGTGAAGGGCGGATCCTGTGGTAATGACCCGTTGGCTACAGGTCTGCCATCCACTATTGCCATGGCGGCTACCTTCGACCGTAAGCAGAACTATGAGGTAGGACGGATCCTTGGCGTGGAAACCCGTGCCTTCGCGCATCAAGTGTTGCTCGGACCAGGCATGAACCTCCTGCGTCATCCATACGGTGGTCGTGCCTATGAGTACTTCAGTGAGGATCCTTACCTAACGGGAACTTTGGCAAGCCAGCAGGTCAAGGGCATCCAGGACCAAAAGATTCAGGCACAACTTAAGCACCTTGCCGGTAACGAGCAGGAAACTGAGCGATGGACGATGGGTGTTCAGGTTCCCTCTCGTGCCATGAACGAGTTATACATGCTGCCGTTCGAGATGGTAGTCAAGGATGTAGACCCTGCCTCCGTGATGTGCTCATTCCCGGATGTCAACGGTACCTTTGCCTGTGACAGCTCTGAACTACTCCAGGATGCCCTTCGGCGTAACTGGGGCTTCGACGGTTGGGTCATGAGTGACCGTCGAGCGATTCACAATACGGTCGCTGCCATCAAGGCGGGCACGGATGTTGAACTCGACTGGGCGCCACAGTACTACACCGAGGAGAAAGTCAAGAAGGCTCTCGACTCAGGTCAGGTGACCGAGAACGACATTGACAACTTGCTTCGTCCGCGGTACATCAAGATGATTGAGTTTGGTCAAATGGATCAGCCATTTGACAAATTCATGCCGGAGATTGTCGATCGGAAGGCTAATGGCGCTAGCGCCCGGAAGATAGCAGAGGAGGGGACCGTGCTATTGAAGAACAAAGCTGGCTTCCTACCGCTGGACGGCAAGCCGAAAACGATTGCGTTAATCGGTGTCGAGTGGTTTGCAGGTATAGCTAAGATGTCCCCGCGCTCAGTTCGGGACAATAACGAGAACGTCAATGCCCCTTACACGGTCACCCCTAAACAGGGGCTGGAGAACGTCATAAAGGAATTAGGCTACAACACCAAGGTAACGTATAACAATGGTCGTGACCCTGAGGCTGCAGCCAAGCTGGCTGCAAATTCCGACGTCGTGCTGCTCATGGTCGGTGATAACCCGCATGAGACCAAGGACCGAGAAACTCTCGGATTCCCAGCTATTGACCTTGACCCTCATCCGGACAGACAGGACTGGGTGGAGCAGGAGCCGTTGATTGACGCAGTCATGAAGGCAAACGCGAAGAATACAGTTGTTGTGTTGAAGACTTCAGGTACAGTACTGATGCCATGGTTGGATAAAGTTCCTGCTGTGCTCGAGGCGTGGTTCCCGGGTATGGAGGATGGCAATGCTGTCGCCAACCTGCTCTATGGCAGGGTTAATCCCTCCGGAAAGCTGCCTATGACATTTGGTGCAAAAGAGCGTGAGGCCGCC
>NZ_JBALOX010000039.1:3299-49910 GCF_036965165.1 Bacillus sp. JJ1521
CTGGTGGACCAGGCCCGTACGGTAACGGTTCCGAACAGTTGATTGCCCAGTACACCGAGGGCCTAGAGATGGGCTATCGCTGGTATGAGGCCAACAACGTGAAGCCAGTATTTCCTTTCGGGTACGGCCTATCGTACACGAGTTTCAAGTATAACAACCTTAAGTTGAAGAGGGTCCACGGTAAAAAGGGCTCGGTGTCCGGTCTTGACGTGTCCTTCACCATCAAGAACTCTGGTAAAGTTGCCGGTGCTGAAGCGGCACAGGTCTACCTAAGTCTACCGGATGAGGCGGCGGAGCCATCCAAGAGACTCGTTAACTTCGAGAAGGTCTACCTCAAGCCTGGTGAGAGCAAGCAGGTGACTGTCAGAATCAATTTGGCCGACTCTAACCACCCGTTCTCTTATTTCATTCCGGATGAGCCGAAGAATCTGAAGAACTGGGCCGACGGGAAGTGGGCAACTGTTGACGGGAAGTACCGTGTGCATGTCGGTGGCTCATCGGCAGACACCCCGCTCGAAAAGGAAATAATGTTGAAGTTCAAACTTAGATAGGACAATAAAAAGGGCAAGGGGAGTTCCTATTGGAGACCACTGCCCTTCTAGTTTGGAGAATTTTTTTACATAAAAAGGAAGTCAATTCCTCAGAATTGACTTCCTCATCCGTTAAAATTTATTAATAGAATCTCTTAAATCCTTCAAAATGTTTTTTCCAATAAGCGTCATTTACATTCGAAATCACTACGCCGTTATCAGAAGCATGGATGAATTCATTGTTTCCAAGATAAATCCCCATATGAGAAATGCCAGCTTTATAAGTTCCTTGAAAGAATACTAAGTCTCCTACATTAGGTGTATTTACATAATAGGAGCGCATATGGTAGCCTTCGCTAGAATAACGATGGGTATTTAATCCAGCTTGCTTATAGGCAAAGTAAATGAACCCACTACAGTCAAATCCATTAGGTGTAGACCCACCCCATGCGTAGCCTGCTCCCAATTGGTTTTTTGCTACCGTAATCAACTGATCAACATTATAGCTTATATCTGTTGGTGGGGTTTCAACTTTAGGAGTTTCTACTTTAGCGCCATCACCAATATTTAGCTTTTGGCCAATATAGATCATATCTGATTTCAAATTGTTCCATTGTCTAAGGTTTGCAACTGTAACTTTATAATCTATTGCAATTCTTGATAAGGTGTCACCGGATTTAACTATATAAACAGTAGCGGATAGAACCTTTTCTTCTTGAGGTTTTTCTGTTTTTTCGGTAGTAGTGTTATTTGGTTTCTCGGTTGTTGTCGTTTTACTCACAACAAACACATTTCCTGGGTAGATAAGAGTAGAATTTAAGTTATTCCACGCCATTAATTCATTAAGTGAAATCTTATGTTTCGTTGCAATACCACTAAGTGTATCACCAGACTTTACAGTGTATGTAGTTGCTGCTGATGTATTAGGTTTTTGGACTTCTTTTTCAGTTGAAATTTGAGTGTTGCTGCTTGTTGAATTGTTTGTGGAATTTAATTCTGTCTTAAGGACTTGATTCGGGAAAATAATATCGCTTGTTAAATTGTTTAAGGACTTCAATTGTGTAACAGAAATATTATGCGTTTGCGCAATCTTCCACAGTGAATCTCCACTCTGAACTTTGTACGTGCTTGCTGCCTCAGCTTCCTCCGCTGCAAAAAAAGCCGAAGCGATGAGTGCAGACGTAGTCACGGACATATATAGTTTCTTTTTACCCAACTTTTGTACCTCCTCGCAAATCTATTTATCTAAAAAACATTATACTATAGGATTGTCTAGATTTGTAGATTAATGTGGAAATGGAGGAATAGTTATCCATTATTTTAAGCAGGCATCACTCGAAATTGCTAAATTTTGTCGACTCTAAAAATTCCTTTCAAAATGAGTAGAAGTAGTACTTTACTACTAAAAAGTTATTAATATTTAAAAAGTATTGACTTTAGATTTTGCTTAATTTATATTACTAATTATAAATCATGAGTGGTTTCGTCGCTAAGCTATACACGTTAGCGGGATCATCATGACATAGAAAAATAATTGTTGACATCATTTGGGTACTTTGTTATTTTTAAAATATTGGATTTCAGAAAATTAAAAATGAATATGAATTTCTTATCAAGAGAGGTGGAGGGACTGGCCCTTTGATACCTCGGCAACAGACTTATTGTACTGTGCCAAATCCAGCAAGCGACAGCTTGAAAGATAAGAAGAGCACAAGAAATGATTCTTTTAACCTCTTCTTATTTGTAGAAGAGGTTTTATTTTTGTAAAAATACTTAGTAAATGTATCGAAAAACTATAGTTTAAGCTATCAATATCTAAAGCTGACCGGAACACCGGAGGCCTTAATTTCATTTCAATATGAGATTAGGGCCTTTTTGATTTCCCTTAATAGAGTAGTATTTTCAAGATATACAATGCGGACTTTACAATCCACCACATCCCGATATGGTAGTCAATCTAATTGCCTCAAGTGCAATAGAAAACTATAGAAAAAAATAATTTGTTCTTCAATAGGAGGAGATTTTAATGGAAAAGAAACAAATGCATTTAGGAGCTTTTTTCACAACTTATTTAGGTCATCATCTAGCAGCGTGGCGTTATCCAGAAACAAAAACGGAGGAAGTGGTTCAGTTAAACTTGTATAAAGAAATTGCAGAGTTATCAGAGAAAGGTAAGTTCGATATGCTCTTTATCGCGGATGTGCTTGCCCATAGCGAGGAAGATCTCGAGTATACGCCACAAATCAGATTGGAAGCTCCAACAGTCATGGCAACACTTGCAGCCTTAACAAAGAAAATTGGCTTGGTGTCTACATTATCTACCACTTATCATCATCCCTATAATGTGGCAAGAAAGTTTTCAACTCTAGATCATTTAAGTGGAGGCCGCGCAGCTTGGAATATTGTCACCTCTGCACATGATAATGAAGCACAAAATTACGGAGAAATGAAACATTTGGATCATTCAAAGAGGTATGAAGTATGTGAGGAATTTGTTCAAGTTACAAAGGAACTCTGGGATAGCTGGGAGGATGATGCATTATTATTTGATCGTGAAAAAGGGAGGTTTTTAGATGGAAATAAGGTCCATCCAATCCATTTTAATGGACAGTATTACAAAATACGGGGTCCTTTAAATATTCCCCGATCACCTCAAGGAAATCCAGTACTTCTATCCGCTGGTGCTTCCCCAAGAGGAAAAGATTTTGCAGCCAAAGTAGCTAATGTATTTTTCACAATCGCCTCTCCTACTTTAGAGGAAGGTAAAGTTTTATATCAAGAAATGAAGAATAAAGTGCGTAGTTATGGAAGGGATCCAAAAAAGTTTAAAATCATGCCTGGTGTTGTACCATTTGTCGGAAAAAACCAAAAAGAAGCAGAAGAAAAATATGAACATTTTCAAGAGTTAATACTACCGGAATTAGGGATTGGAATGCTATCAAGATATCTTGGTATAGATTTAATTCATTATTCTCCTGATTCTTTCCTGCCAGATCTCCCAAGCATAGAACAATATAACGGAGAAAAAGGTAGATTTAAAATCTTAAGGGATCTGTCGAAAAAAGAAAATTTAACAATTCGACAATTAGCAAGCCTATTTGCTAGAGGGCAAGGTCACTTATTTGTAGTAGGCTCGGGTGACCACGTTGCAGATAAATTAAGTGAATGGTTTCTTAACGAAGCTTGCGATGGTTTTAATGTAAAAATCCCATACTTCCCTGGAGGAATAACAGATTTTGTGGATCATGTAACGCCTGAATTACAAAACCGTGGTCTTTTCCGAACAGACTATGAAGGTGAAACGCTTAGGGATCACCTTGGATTGGATTATCCAAACGTTAAAGTAAGAGAAAATGTCTAACATAAAATTTTAGGAGAGTAAGAGAATAACTGGATTTTCTTACTCTGAAAAATATTGAATGGGGAGGATAAAAATGAACAAAAAGCTATTATCACTATGTATGGTATTTATACTTATCCTAATTACTGGTTGTACAACTTCGGCAACGTCAGGTAAAGAAGATGAAAAAACGATAAGAATCGGGGTAACAGGAGGTCCACCAGACGAAATTACTAAAATAGTAAAAGAAGAAGCTATAAAAGAAGGAATCAATCTTGAAGTGATAGAATTTAACGATTTTATTACACCAAACCGTTCTCTTGTTAATGGGGAATTAGACTTAAACATGTTCCAAACTAAACAATTTTTAGGACAATTTATAAAAGATCGTAACGCTCCTTTGGTAGCAATAGGTACAACTTACAATAGTACCATTGGAATTTACTCAAAAAAATATAAGAGCATTGATGAAATTCCAGAAGGTGCCACATTAGGGATAATAAATGATCCTGTAAACACATCGCGATCACTGTTTCTCTATGAGGAAGCTGGATTAATTACAGTAAAGACCAACGTCAAGCAACCAACATTAAGGGACATTGAAAGCAATCCAAAAAACTTTACATTTAAAGAAATAGAGGGGCCTTTAATGCTAAGAACCCTAAATAGTATTGATGCTGGTATCGTAGCTAGCACACATGCTTTTGATCAAGGCTTAGACCCAAAGAATGAAGCGATCTATTTAGAGACTGGAATTAAGTTTCCCATGGTAGTAGCAACAAAGGAAAATAATAAAGACAATCCAGAGTATAAAAAAATAACAGAATTGTATCATTCTGATGCAGTGAAACAATTTATTGAAGAACGATACAAGGATGTCATTTTCGTAACAAATGATCCTTTTCAACTTGATTAAGGAGGGCATCTAAATGATTGAGTTAAAAAATATAAACAAGATCTATAAAATAGGTAAAACAGATGTTGAAGCATTAAGAAATGTAAATATTCGTGTGGAAAAAGGAGAAATCTTTGGAGTGATAGGCTTTAGCGGAGCGGGAAAAAGTACGTTACTCCGTATGGTCAATCTTCTTGAAAAACCTACAAGCGGTGAAGTAAAAATTAATGGTAAAAATCTTCTAACGTTGAATGAAAAGGAGTTGCGATACACAAGAAAAAAAATCGGTATTATTTTTCAACAGTTTAATCTACTTTCTTCATATAATGTGTTCGATAATGTTGCCGAAATTCTTCGTATGAATCGAGTGTCGAAGAAAGAAATCCAACGAAAAGTGGGAGAATTGCTTACACTTGTCGGATTAGCGGATAAGGCAACGCAATACCCATCTCAATTATCAGGCGGACAAAAACAACGTGTAGGTATTGCCCGTGCTTTAGCAATGGAACCTGAAATCTTATTATGTGATGAAGCAACTTCTGCTTTGGATCCGCAAACGACAGATTCGATTCTGGAATTACTTTTAGATATTAATAAAAAGCTAGGTTTAACCATTGTTCTTATTACTCATGAAATGGAAGTCATCAAAAAAACATGTGATCATGTGGCTGTTATGGAAAAAGGGGAAGTGATTGAACAAGGAACTGTTCTTGACATTTTTAGTCGGCCTTTTCAAGTAACTACGAAAAAGTTCTTGCAGAATCTGTATGATGATACGATTACTGAAGAAATGTTGGAAAAGTTACAGAAATTTGGCCATTCCTATCTTTTACGTTTAGCCTTTCGGGGTGATTCAGCACTAGATCCAGTCCTTAATGTAATTTCATCGAAATATTCAGTAATCACAAATATTGTCCATGGTTCAATTACCTATCTAAAAGGAGTTCCACTAGGGATTTTATTGGTCCATATTTCTGGGGATTACGATAAAGTGAAGCAAGCAATAACTTATTTGAAAGACACAGTATACCATGCCGAAGTAAGTTTGGAAATTAACGGAAAGCATGTGGGGGTATCGTAATGATTGATCGATTTGATGAACTGCTCTCCTTATTCACAATATCTTTATATGAAACAACTGCAATGGTAGTGATTTCACTTGTCATTGCAACAATTATTGGGATTCCGTTGGGAGTATTACTTGTCATAACAAGACCCAATCATCTAACTCCGAACAAATGGTTGTTCCATATTTTAAATACAATTATTAATATTATTCGGTCGCTTCCATTTATTATCTTAATGCTAGCTATCATTCCGTTTACTGAATGGATTGTAGGCACTTCAATCGGAATTCCAGGAGCAATTGTCCCTCTTATAGTTTACATTGCGCCATATATTGCAAGACTCATCGAAACAGCTTTACTTGAAGTAGACTACGGTATTATTGAAGCTTATCGGGGGATGGGGGCTTCCCGTACACAAATAGTAACTCGTATCATCATAAGAGAAGCACGACCAGGCATTTTACTTTGTATGACAATTGCCCTAATTGGTTTAATTGGCGCTACGGCGATGGCAGGTGTCATTGGAGCAGGAGGACTAGGTGATCTTGCCCTTCGATACGGCTATCAACAGTGGGATTTACCCGTCATGTTCGGTACGGTAATTATATTAATTGTCTTAGTTCAAATCGTTCAATCACTTGGAAATTATGCTGCGAAGAAATTGAAAAAAACGATATAAAGATCACCAAAATCAGCAGGATTTATTCCCTTCTCAACGATATCCCCAAGTAGCAGAGGGAGGGGGATCGCGATTTAACTTCTGGTGCCTGCCCGTAGTTTGTTATAAGTATAAACTTGGTGGGGGAGGGCACCTTTACATTTTTTGAATTAGCTTTTTTGAGTAGATTTTTCCACTATGTTCACTTTTGGGCCATTTTGAACTGGTTTTCCAAGCTCACTATCGGTGAGCTGTTGAAGGATATTCGATTGGAATTGGTTCATCATTTGCTCCAATTCTCCAACGGTTACCGGCTTAGCATGTTTCATTAACTCATACCCAAGTTGTCCAGTAATCTCAATCGATGCAGATTCAATATCAGTGATTGAATTAATACCTTCTTCCCGTAATCTTGCTTCTAACTGTTCAACGGTCATGCGTAGCTTTTTGAGATTATCAGATCTAATTTTTCCGTCCTGAATAACCGGTGTTGGCTCTCCTATAAATAATCTTTGCAAGGTATTCGATTTTATCGTTAGAAACTGAATGAATAAGAGAAGGGCTACAAGGGAACATAGGGCAAATATTGTTTTTATTAAACTATTTTCTGATATAGCGTGACCTGTTGTTGATGCAATCGCCAAAAGGGTTATTGTTTCTAATCCTGTCATTTGAGCCACTGTCTTCTTTCCTGCAATCCGAAATAAGCAAAACCCAGTAAATAAAATTGCAATTGCTTCCCAAATATAATTCATTTTATCCCTCTTTTTTAACTGCATCTTGTGGTTATTTGCTTCTACTTTTCGAAATATGCGTCGCTTACAAGTTGCTTGCGTATATTTCGATTTTCGCAATATTGGTAGCAGCTACCTTCGCTATTAAGTTTCCCATTATTTTCTTTAAAATACTGTTTCTTTGAGTAAGTAAGATTATAGCATTGTAATTCAGGAAACTTATTCCAAATTTCTCTATGGGCATAACAAACCTTCTTAGTAGATGGATTTTAATTTTACTAATATCAATTTTTCTGATAAAATCAATAAAATTTATCACATCAAGAGAGGGACAAGCAATGAAATCGAATTACATCGCATGGCAGAATGGGTTCTTCAATGGTATACCGATTGCACTTGGATATTTAGCTGTTTCCTTTAGTTTTGGAATTATTGCTGATCAAGCGGGATTAGATACCATAGAAGCTGTTATGATGTCTGCAACGAATTTAACCTCAGCTGGTCAATTTGCTGGCGTTACATTAATAACCACCTCCGCTTTATTAGTTGAGGTGGCACTAGCACAACTTATTATTAACTCAAGGTATTTTCTGATGTCCGCTGCCTTATCGCAGAAGATTGACCCGAAGACATCATTGATCCATCGTATGATCATGGCTTTTGGAATAACGGATGAAGTCTTTGGAGTTTCGGTGGCTGTTAAAGGAAAATTAAATCCATTTTACACATATGGCATTATGAGTGCTGCTATACCTGGATGGACATTAGGTACATTTTTTGGGGTGTATTCAGGGGATGTCTTACCTGCAAGTATCACGAATGCATTGAGTATCGCCCTTTATGGGATGTTAATAGCCGTCATTCTACCTCCAGCAAGAGGAAACAAAATATTGTTTAATTTAATTGTCATTTCAATGATTAGTAGTTTCCTATTTGACGTGATTCCATTTCTTCAAATGCTATCAACTGGTTTAAAAATTATTTTATTAACCTTTGTAATTGCGGGAATTGCGGCAGCACTGTTTCCTATAAAGGAGGATGTTCATGAATAGTGTCTATCTTTATTTAGTAGTGATGGCAGTTGTGACATACCTCATTCGGCTATTGCCACTTACACTGATTCGGAAGGAAATCAAAAATACGTATACTCGTTCCTTCTTATACTATGTACCTTATGTTACTTTGGCTGTGATGGTATTTCCGGCAATTCTCGATTCCACAGCATCACCTATATCGGGATTGGTTGGTTTTCTTGTTGCGGTTATCCTCGCTTATTCAGGAAGAAATTTATTTACGGTATCGATCTTTGCATGCCTTTCTGTTTATGTAGTAGAATTGGTGCTTTAATTGCAATACTTAATATCGACAAGTGCCTGATACATGTGTATGTGTCGGGCACTTTTCAATTATTTCTTCCTATTTAATAGTGAGAGGATCAACTTTACAAGTTGACATCCTTCATGTATTATTTGAATTGGATTATTTTACAGATTTTTCAGATTTCAAAATTAGGAGGCGAATGAATGGAGGAGCAAATTTTACATTTGATTCGTAAGAGAAAGCAGTTGATGGCGCCTGCTTTGGCTGCTGCATTACTGTTTTATTTTTTGCTTCCTTTATCTCTTATTTTCATTCCTGATGTGATGAATCGGCCAAGCTTTATTTATCATATATCTTGGGCATGGTTGTATGCATTTTTACAA
Source organism: Bacillus sp. JJ1521 (assembly GCF_036965165.1). Taxonomy (NCBI): domain Bacteria; kingdom Bacillati; phylum Bacillota; class Bacilli; order Caryophanales; family Bacillaceae; genus Bacillus; species Bacillus sp. JJ1521. The sequence goes on from NZ_JBALOX010000039.1 coordinate 12,227, forward strand.
ATTCCGATGACATGGTTCTTCTGTGGGCTTTATCATAGGACTGCTAATAAAATTGAAAGACAGATGGAATGCTTCGATAAGGAGAAATCGTTGTGAATCCTACCTATTTTTTATTTCTTATTTATATCATTGTTTGTACATTGATTATTACATATTGGGCAGCCAAGCGAAGTAAAACAACGAATCGGTTTTATATTGCTGCTGGGACATTAACAGGTTTTCAAAATGGAATGGCAATTGCGGGCGATTTCATTAGTGCAGCCTCCTTTCTTGGGATCGTTGGGATGGTTGCGATTCGTGGATATGATGGATTTTTATATTCAATTGGCTTTTTAGTTTCTTATCTAGTTGTCTTATTTTTAATTGCTGAACCCATACATCGTCTTGGTAAATATTCTCTTGGTGATGTCATTTGTAAACGATTTCCGAGTGATAAGATGCGATTAATTATGGCATTATGTACGTTCATCATTTCAATCCTATACATAATCCCTCAGCTTGTTGCTTCAGGATTTTTACTTCGTTTACTGCTTGATATCGATTATTCCATTTCGGTCATTGTAATCGGGGGATTAATGACGTTTTATGTCGTTGTAGGTGGAATGATTGCGACTTCTTGGGTACAGATTGTCAAAACTGTTCTTCTTATGTCGGGAACATTTCTTCTCACACTTATCGTGTTTTCTCATTTTAACTGGGATGCTGCGAAGTTAATTCGAGAAGTAAAAACTGGTACGCCATTGGGAGAAACGTTTTTCCTTCCTGGAAATTTATTTGATAATCCACTAGAATTCCTTTCACTACAACTTGCTTTAGTGCTTGGGACTGCTGGATTGCCACATATTTTAATACGACTATTTACAGTTAGTAATACATTTGAAGTGCGCAGGTCTCTAATAAGTTCAACCTGGATTATTGGAGTTTTTTATGTCATGACCCTCGTTTTAGGTCTTGGGACTGTTGCGTTCTTAGGATATGATTCGCTAATGGCACTCGATCCTACTGGAAATTTAGCAGCTCCTTTACTTGCTAAGGCGGTTGGTGGTGACTTCCTGTTGGCATTTGTTTCTGCGATTGCCTTTACAACCATTGTTGCCGTCGTCGCAGGGCTCGTTATTTCCGCTACAACTGCTTTTGCTCATGATATTTTCCATCATATCTTGAAAAAAGGGAAATCAACGGAGAAGGAACAATTGAGAGCAGCACGGTGGTCGGCATTAGGAATCGGATTAATTTCTACCTTATTTGCTCTACGATTGGAGACCATTAATGTAACATTTCTTGTTTCGATTACTTTTATCGTTGCAGCTTCAAGTATTTTCCCGGTTCTTTTATTAACGATTTATTGGAAGCGTTTTACTCAAGCGGGGGTTATTACAGGAATGCTTAGTGGTCTTGTTGCTTCTTTTCTATTTGTCATGCTAGGACCTCACATTATGGATCCGCATGATGGATGGATTCGAAGAGAGGCAGTGTTTTCACTATATAATCCAGGCATTATTACAATTCCTATTGGATTTCTTGGAGCATATTTGGGCGCCATTCTTTCAAGCAAACAATCTCAATCCATAGATGAATTTAACGAGTTTTATATTCAATCGCAGTCCGGCTTTGCATCAAGGGGAGAAAAGAAATGGAAAGCTTAACGATTATTTTGTTTGAACGATTGGGACTACTTCTTATTATTGCATTTGTTATGACAAGGACACCTGGATTCAGGTCATTATTGTACCGTAATTATAGTGTGAAAATGTCGCTCGTTCATGCAGGAGTGTTTGGTTTATTTGGAATAGCCAGTACGGTTACAGGGATTGTCATTCATGAGGATGGATTCTTCAGTCATCAATTAATTATTTTTCCAGTAGAGGATCAACAATTAATTGTGAGCATGAGCCTTGTTGCGATTGTGATAGCTGGATTATTAGGTGGGCCGATACTTGGTTTTGGCGCTGGCGTTATAACTGGGATCCATCTCCTATTTCTTGGCGGTGTTGGAGGAGTGGCGAATGCTCTTGTCAATCCTATTACCGGCTTACTGGCAGGGCTAACGGCACGATTTTTTTCCAATGAACGTGTTATTTCTCCGCTGAAGGCATTATTTATTGGAGTCTTTCCTCCAGTGTTACACATGCAGTTATTACTTATTATTTACACAGATAGACTAGATATGATTGCCCTTGTAAATACAATTGGGTTACCCCTTGTGTTATCCAATAGTGCAGCGATTGCCATTTTTACAGCGATGATCGGAATTGTTCTTCGTGAACAAGAAAATGAGGCAGCTTTAGCTTCGAAACAAGCATTAACGATTGCGAAGGAAGCACTTCCATTTTTAAAAAAAGACTCTCCATTTGACGTTGCGAATGGCTTAGCCAATTTATTATATAGTCGCCTGAGGCTTGCTGCTGTTTCCATTACAGATCAAAAAGAGGTCTTAGCCCATAAAGGTTTGGGAGAAGATCATCATCATTTTGGTGATCTGATTACGGCACATCCAGCACAAAAGGCGATTCATTTGAAAAAAATTCAGGTTACACACGTAAAATCAGAATTAATGTGTACTCATAAAAAATGCAGCCTTGAGGCAGCTATCTTCATTCCGATTATAGAAGATGATCAAGTAACGTATCTGATTACTTTCTATTTCCGTAAAGAAGAGCATATTTCACCAGTTGAAATGATGATGGCACAAGGGTTAGGCCAATTTATTTCAGATCAATTGAATATGCTTGGGACGGAAAAACTAAAAGCACATATTCGAGATGCGGAGTTAAGGAATTTACAGGCTCAAATCAATCCACACTTTTTATTTAACACCCTTCAATTAATTGCCGGTTTGTTTCGGGAAAATCCTGCGACAGCACGTCACTTAACACTACAGTTAGCAAGTTATATGAGGTTTAATATACGCTTAGTATCGAAATCACTGGTTGAACTTGAAAAAGAGTGTGAACATGCGCAAAGCTACGCTTCTATTATTCAAGAAAGATTTAAAGGAAGGTTACAAATCAATTTTATAAAGCCGGATGATCTTTCCAATATTTATATTCCGCCATCGAGCATTCAGCCCTTGATTGAAAATTCGGTTCAACATGGTTTGAAAAATGTAACAGATGGTGCAAAGGTTGAAATAGTAATAGAAAAAGAGAATGGGAGACTTGCCGTTTTAGTCCGAGATAATGGGAGAGGTTTTCCAGAACAGATTTTACCGATTGTAAGTCTGCAGCCATTAGTAAGTACGAATAATGGCGGGATAGGTATTTATAATGTAAACCAGCGATTAGTCCATTTATTAGGGGAGTCAGCGAGATTGCATATTCGAAATTTGTCCTATGGGGGAAGTGAAGTAAAGTTTTCGATTCCAATTCCAAATCAAATTTAAGAAAAGCAGGTGATGGGATGAATATTCGTGCGATGATTGCTGAAGATGAGATGATGGCAAGAAAGGAATTGCTGTATTTATTGAAGGATGAAAAGGGTATTATCCTCACCCCCCATGCGGAAACGGGTGAACAATTAATAGAGTTATATTCTGAACATCGACCGGATGTTATTTTTCTTGACGTAGAGATGCCGGGTTTTACAGGAACTGAAGCAGCAAAATATATTATGAAAATGGAGTCAGATGCGATTCCTTTATTTGTGTTTACCACTGCCTATGATGAATATGCAATGGATGCTTTTGAAGTAGAAGCCGTTGACTACTTATTAAAACCATATGATGAGACAAGATTTCGAAGGACAATGAAGCGAATTCGCAAAAGTTTGGAGAATCGAAAGAATACTAGTGAAACAACCGAAAAAAAGGCACAAACGATACTATCCAAGATTTTAATTGATGATGGTGACCGGATGGTTGTAGTTTCACCTGATTCCATCTACTACGCCGTGCCAAGTAATCGATTATTAGAGATTCATACCCAGGATAAAATCATCATGAGTCGGATGACCTTACAAGAACTAGAGGATCAGCTGGCAGGTCATCAGTTTTTCCGTGCACATCGCAGTTATTTGGTAAATCTAAATCATGTTTTAGAAATAACCCCATGGTTTAACGGAACGAGCAATTTGACATTAAAAGATAAAAATCGTTCAAAAATCCCTGTAAGTCGTTCCGCGAGTAAATCCATTTTTGATATTTTTAAATGATAAGAGATAAATGACTAGGAGCTATAACCATTCACGAGCTATTCATAACCATTCATCCTAAATATTCGACCATTCATCTATTTTTTAATTATATAATATTTAAAATATATATAATTATCTATAAATTACGATGGAAGGGGATGGTCTATTTTGGCTCAAAAGAAATTAGTTGCTAGCGAGGAGAAAGGTATCGATTATGTAAAAGTTAAAAGTAGTCCACAGTTTAAACAGTTTTTGAGCAGAAAGAATAAGTTTATTTTACCAATGACTGTATTTTTTATGGTTTTTTACTTTCTATTGCCCATTTTCACTTCTTACACAACATTTTTAAATACCTCAGTGATTGGAGATATTTCTTGGACCTGGATTTTTGCAGTTTCACAGTTTGTGATGGTTTGGGTGTTAAGTACAATCTATGTAAAAAAAGCAGGTTCCTTTGATAAAGAAGCTGAGCAAATCATTAATGAGCAGTTAAAATAAGGGGGTATGGTAAATGGATCCGGTAGTAGTTATTCTTTTTCTCGCAATCGTAATTCTTACGTTAGTCATCACGTATTTTGCAGCAAAACAAACAAAATCCACTGGCGACTTTTATACGGCAGGTGGGGGATTGACTGGATGGCAAAATGGATTAGCAATCGCTGGTGATTATTTATCTGCGGCATCCTTCCTTGGTATTGCCGGAATGATTGCTTTAAAAGGGTTTGATGGATTTTTCTATAGCATCGGATTTTTAATTGCCTATTTAGTTGTATTGTTTTTAGTAGCAGAGCCACTCCGTAATCTTGGTAAATATACACTTGCGGATATGATTAACTCACGTTTTGATGCGAAAAAAGTAAGAGGGGCTGCGGCGCTAAGTACAATTACTATTGTTCTTTTCTATATGATTGCACAATTAGTTGGTGCCGGTGCACTTATACAGTTATTATTCGATATTCCTTATTGGATAGCCGTGTTAATTGTTGGGGTTATGATGACGATTTACGTTTTATTTGGTGGAATGATCGCAACAAGTTGGGTACAGATTACGAAGGCTGTACTACTGATGGCAGGAATGGTTATCATCTCGTTCTTGGTACTCATGAAATTTAATTTTAATATAGGGGCCATGTTTACTGAAGTGAAAACGGCAACTAGTCATGGAGCAGCTTATTTAAATCCAGGTCTCAAATATACAAATCCGATGGGAACGCTTTCATTAATGCTTGCCTTGGTGCTTGGAACAGCGGGTCTTCCGCATATCCTAATGCGTTTTTTCACAGTAAAGGATGCAAAAACAGCCAGAAGCTCGGTTATTACTGCAACTTGGACAATCGGAATTTTTTATATTCTAACATTATTCCTAGGTTTTGGGGCAGCAATTTATGTTGGGGAAAGTGAAATTCTTGCAGCAAATGCTGGTGGAAACATGGCTGCACCACTACTTGCGAAGGCAATTGGTGGAAATATCTTATTTGCTTTTATTTCAGCAGTAGCATTTGCGACAATCTTAGCGGTAGTTGCGGGTCTTGTGTTATCAGGAGCATCCGCATTTGCACATGATATTTACGGGCAAATTATTAAAAAAGGAGAGGTAACAGAAAAACAGCAAATGCTTGCTGCACGCTATGCAGCATTAGGGGTATCTGTTCTATCCATTTTATTATCATTAGGAGCTCAATACTTAAACGTTGCCTTCCTGGTTTCGTTAGCATTTTGTATTGCAGCAAGTGCGAATTTGCCAGTTATTTTATACACAGTGTATTGGAAACGCTTTAATACTTCGGGTGCAGTTTGGGCAGTTCTTACCGGATTAATCTCGGCACTAGTTCTAGTATCGATCAGTCCTAGCGTATTCTCGCCAGTTGAAGGGGCCGCTCTATTTGTAGGAAACCCAATCTTCCCATTAGATAATCCTGCACTTGTGAGTGTGCCATTAGGCTTCCTTGGTGGTTACCTCGGAACGATTTTCTCGAAAGAAAATGATTACAAACGTTTTGCTGAAGTATCTGTAAGGGCACATACAGGATTTAAAAAAGCGGAATAAATGTGAATTATGAGTAGCACGAATATGAATCTTTTAAACATTTAAGGGGGATGAGACAGATTTGGTAATGAATAAAGAAATCAGTGTAGAAGAAAAAGTGACAAATTATCCTCAACAGCCACATGGGGGGAAGTTAGTTGACCGTGTTTTAACTGGAGATGAACAAGATAGAGCAATGGAGCGGGCAAAGCAGCTTCCATATATTATGGTTGATTTGGAGGCTGTCATCACGCTTGAAATGATAGCCACAGGTGTACTTTCTCCAAATGAAGGGTTTATGAATGAAGCGGACTATAAATCGGTATTAAAAGATGGGCGTCTAGCCAATGGAATTGTTTGGCCTGTGCCGCTAAGTTTCGCACCAATTGGCGAGGTAAATAAGCAAGTAATTAAAACACTCTCGGTGGGAGATGAGGTCGCATTAGTAGATGAAACGAAGGAACCAGTAGCTATATTACAGCTAGACGATATTTTCGACTATGATCGAAACTTCCGTGCAGAACAACTATTTGGTACGACTGACCGCAATCACCCTGGTGTTGATTCCATTTATCGACGGATGGGGGATACTGCATTAGGCGGACCGATTCAGCTCCTGCGCCGTGTCCATTGGGGACCTTTTGAAAAATTACGAATTGAGCCGAAAGATACATGGAAACTGTTTTATGAGGAGAAAAAATTTAAATCGGTAGCGGGTTTTATTACAGGTGCAAATCCATTGCATCGTGGTCATGAATATATTCACCGCAATGCACTTGAGGAAATGGATGGATTATTTGTTCAGCCTTTAGTTGAGATGGCAAAGCGTGAATATACAAGACATGAATTCCGTATGTTATCCTACCAGGCTGTGCTTGATACGTATTATCCAAAGGAGAGAACGATTCTTTCACCATTGCGTGTGACCTATATTTTTGCAGGTCCTCGCGAAGCAGTACTCCATGCACTTATTATGAAAAATTACGGCTGTACCCATGCATTAATTGGCCGAGATCATGCGGGTGTTGGTGATTATTATGACAAATATGCTGGTCACATGATTTTTGATACGTATACGAATGAGGAACTAGGAATTGATATTCGGTTATTCCATGAGGTATTCTATTGCACACGTTGTGACAATCCTGCTACGGAACAAACATGTCCACACGATGATCGCTATCGTATCAATATTTCTGGAACTGGTATCCGTGAATTGCTACGGTATGGTGTTTTACCACCAAAGGAAATTGTAAGACCAGAATCTGCTCGTATTGCCATGCAAGGTGTGCAGCCTAAAGGTGTAGATGAGGATGGACTTGCAACTGCACCTGTTGGAAAAACGATTAAGTCTATATTTCCTTATTATCTACATTCGAAAGGAATAGGCGGTTCCAACCGCAGGCGCCCATTAGAGATGAGTGAACTAACGATAGATGATTTGGAAGCAGCCATAAAGGATATACGCGAAAATGCGGATCGTGTGTATAAAGAAGTCTTTGACGAATTCAGTTATGTGGCAGATCACCTTCGTTCCGTGCAGCCAGCGTGGGTAACGGAAGCCAGAGAAGCGATTTATCGTCAGCAGGAAATGGTTGTAGAAGACTTGAAAGAAAAAGTGGACGGAGCAATGGAAAAAGCATCTGATGAATTCTTGTATCAGGATAAATCAGAAGCTGAGCGCGAACTAGAGGTAGCGAAAAAAATACTTGAAGACATACCTGCAGCATTAAGCAAAGGGGATCTCGATTACCGAACATGGAATCCGCTGCCATATAAGCGATATCGGGGTATTGATGAGGAATAGAGTGTTAGTGTGATATAGGACGTTTTGAAAGAGTATAAACATTTGTAATTTCACTCAAAAGCAATTGAGAATAATAGGAGAGATTCTCGCAAGGCAAAAGCCAGCGCTTTTAGACGCTGGCTTTTTGTATTAACTTTATCCAATTGATTCAATGTCTATTGTGAATTATTTTTTATCAACAGTAGGTAATTGAACATATCCAATGTTTCCAGGGTTTTGTGAACTTACCATTAAATAGGAATGTCCATTTAAATCATTGATTGCTTGGAATCCTGTTACTTCACCGCCATCTGGTGCAGAAAAAATACGTTCTAACTGTTTTGTATCAACATTATATGCCCAGCCAAAGTTATTCGTATGCATCCCACTATCCTCTGCAATAAAAATTGTTCGCAGTTCTTCTGAAAACACAATATTATCAGGGTTAGCCATCTTATCAGGGTTAGCCGTGTTACCCAGTGAGTCTCGAGTAGGCAGATCTTCACCTGTTATAATGGCTTCCATATCAGTTACGATATAATCACTATTTATTGGGTTGCCTTCACGATCAACTTGTTTATCTTCGATATTCATTTGATAAATAGCACCAGCGCTTAGCTTAGGTAAACGAATATCATCTACAGGATCATTAGGATTTTCGAGCATAGCTTTTTCAATATAAGACATGGCCATATAAACTTTGTTATCTGCTTTATTGAATGTTAAAGTTTCCATTTTGTTGAATTCTGAAGTTGCGCCAAGCATCGCACCATAACGGCGAGATTCAAGGAATGCAGCGGCTTTTTCCATCCCTGGTTTCACTTTTAAATATTCGACTCCAGCTGTCGTTTTAATTGTTGTAAACCCATTTGCTTGTGCATATGCCTTATCTTCAGTTGCTTCAAAGATGTCGCTAAATGATAGGTCTTCAGCCAATTGTTTCACTTCTTCATCAGTTGCATGTCCTAATTTAATCCATTTTAGTTCACCAGCACCACCATTTTCTGCGCTTGTTTGATTAAATTTAGCAGCATACAAGCTACCAGAAGATAAATCTCCTGCCTTATCAGCTACATACATGAACGGTATGACGTATCCACCATCATCCCCAATATATACAGTCCGGTTATCAGGTGCTACTGCTACATTTTCAAAGGATAGTCTTCCCATACTATAATGCTTTACAGCTTTTGCTTCACCATTTGGATGGACACTAATTTCTGTTGTGTGTCCATAAAGATACGGATTACCGATTGCATTTGGATCTTGATAATAGTTTTTAGCAAATTCAGTGACATCGTTATTTTCTGGATCCGCTTCGAAATCACGGGCATCTGGTTCATATTCTTCACTACCTAGGTGTGTATTCCAAGGTGATAAAACACCTGCACATGGTGTCCAAATACCGCCATCAGCAGAAAAGTCAATTGGATGGATATCGGTAATTTTTAATGCACCTGTTTTCTTATCTTGTACGACTGTATTTAAATAAACAGCTTTTGGCATTTCTCCGATTTCATTATCAGGCATTCCTTCAAAATGGTTCACCAAATATAATTTTCCACTTTTTCCGTTAACCGTTAGAAGTGAATTCATATCTGGCGATGTGGAATAGATTGTGTTTCCGTTTTTATCCTTAATCTCATTCCCATTAACATCATAAGATGCACCGACAACCTTACCGTTAATTTTCTCTCCAGGCTTTGCTAAGTGTGAATAGGTTAAATCTTTTATTACTTCTTGTCCGTTAGCAAGAGTTACCTTTACTTGAGCTTCAGTATACATAGCTGATTTTTCTTTTGCTGTGCTAGGTGCTTCCATTCCGATAAAATCCAAAGATTTTACTGGAAGTTCTTTATAAGGTGCTGCAAAAACATTTGTAGCAGTTGGAAATAAAATCGCTGCACTTAGGATTGGTGCAATAATTGTTTTCTTATTCATTTGAAATTCCTCCGATACATTGATAGTTTTATTTAATCTCAAATTAATCTTAAATCGGATATATTAAGCTTCTGTTTTGATAATGTGAAAATATTATTTATCTTTCTGGTAGAAAAGTCACGTTTGGTGTTACAGCTAAATCTAAATTCCTACTTTCTTAATATTCAATATAAGTCAATATAATCATAGTTACTTATGTTGTCACGCCGCTATGGGGTGACGTATTTTAATAAACCGGAGCTTACGCTCAACTTTGTCGCTGTTATAATGTATCTATATAAAAATGGTCAACTAGCAGATACTGCGAATTTTCGTTTATCTGTAAGACCCAATAAGGAGCCGAGAAAGTAAATGAAGAGGGTAAATTTATTTAAAGAACTTGGTATTACATATAAGGAAGATATTATTTCAAACTTTCTTGTCACGCTATTGAATCAATCTTCTTACTTTCGAGAATCGTTTTTAACTCGTTTTTTAGGGATTGAAGAGCCAAGATGTTTTGAAGTAACAACCTATACGAGAATCTATACGTCAGTAGGCATTCCAGATATGATCTCCGTTATTCAAAATGAAGAACAATGTTACTTGCTTCTTGTAGAAAATAAGCTTAAAGCTGATGAGGGTTATCAACAGACAATGAGATATGCGAGTGAAACATGTATTACTGAGATAAAACAAAAACTGAACATTAAGCATGAGCATGTCCAAGTGAAACTACTATTTCTAACGCTTGTTCCAGAAACGATTCCTACCAGCCCGGTATTTAGTAATATTTCATATGAGCAGTTGATAAAAGAAATCCCACCAAGTATTGAGGATAGTGGATTAAACATGTTGTACGAAGATTTCACATCTGTGCTTATTGACTTTTATAAAGACCTTGATGTAACAGACAATGATTTATTATTTGAAAAGTTTACAGAGGAGACTGAGGCAGAACGATTGAAAATTCGCTTTCGAAAGCTAATGGATTCCATTTCTTTGGATGGAACAATGCTGACAAGGTCCCCAATTGGTCAGGTAGTGGGTGCAGGAAGAATTAATTACCTCGTGCAATTTTCCAAGGATTCATGGAAAGGTGAAAAGGTAAAAAAAGATGAGAAAGGTACTTATATCGTAAGTGGCAATACATTTGATATACATATTGAATGCACATTTGATGTATTTAATCAAACATTCACCTTGCCATTACATTATGAAACACGTCCCTATCTAACGAAGAAACAGCTAAAAAATGCAATAGGCTATGATTATTACCTTAAGCAGAGGGACGAAATAAAAACGGTCATCCATAAAAAGATTAAGGAACAAAACGATACCATACTCTCTCCATATAATGGTTCCAATCAAATTGCATATACAAAAATGCTACTAACTGAAGAAACTACTGTAAAAGAGTTCAAAGAACAATTGATAAGACGAGTGGAAAAGATAACAGAAGTAGTAGATTCTGCTTTGGAAGAGTGGAAGAGAGGATAACAGGGCCTGTCCCTCAGCGTGATAAAGTATTTATACTAGGGGCAGGCTTTGAATAGTAAGTTAACAGAAAAAATCAAGGATTGAGAATCAGTATATAGGGAGAATAACAACTTGTGAGGATTTTATAGTTGCTGATTAATGAGTTGTTGAAGTTTTCTCTCATGCTGTGCAGTTTTACTTAATATAAAGTCTATTGTTTCTTTGTTATCCGTTAACTCACACGTATTCCGTCTAGCTTATTTCCAATCTATCTAGTCGTTCATTCACAAGGGCAAAACCTGTATCCATTTTGGATTCTAACTTGTCTATCTTGGATTCCAACCCGTTTTTCACCATATTCAACTTTTTGTCATTTTTCTCAGAATATAGTTTAAATGCTTGTAATATTCCTTTAGAATCGTTTCTTGTTCCAACTTATTCACCACCCCTCCTAGAAATAATATAAATAATTTTTTTGAGTTGGGGATGTGGAAACGATAGGATTTGAATTCGTGTAAAGTAGCCAGTACCCGGCGTAAGCATTATCGCGTCAGCGTCTTCTAATGTTCCTTTAAATTAAGAAAGAAATTACTCAATGTCCTGTGGTAATGAAATTTGATTTGAAAAGTTAAATACATGACAAAGCTGAGATTAGTATGTAAGATTTTGGTTAGACCTGAATTTGTATTAACATAGTCCCAAGGAAAATTGCCTTTGGGGCTTGGATAGTTTCAAAAATTAATGACAAAGGGGAGATAGAATTGAAAGCAGCTGTATGGTATAAAGCAAAAGATGTTCGAGTTGAGGATAGGGAGGTACCTGTTCTTGGTGCGGAAGATGTAAAAGTCCGTGTGGCATGGACAGGAATTTGCGGAAGTGATTTACATGAATATTTACATGGTCCTATTACGATTCCAGTAGACAATCCAGATCCATTAACGGGAAAAACAGCGCCTTTAACGTTAGGACATGAATTTTCAGGAGTTGTGGAAGAAGTAGGAAAGAATGTATCGAAGTATTCAGCTGGGGATCGTGTTGTGATCAATCCATTAATTACATATGGAAATAAAAGTCCTGAATATGATATTTACGATGGTTTTAACTTTATTGGTTTAGGACAAGATGGTGGATTTGCTGATTATGCCGTACTGAACGAAAAACAATTATATGCCATTCCTGACCATGTAACGTTGGAAGAAGGAGCATTAGTCGAACCAACAGCAGTAGCCCTTCAAGCGTTAAAAGAAGGGAACTTACAAGAAGGACAGACAGTAGGTATTTTTGGAGCTGGTCCAATTGGTCTTTTAACCGTTCTGGCAGCAAAAGCACAAGGAGCAAGCGATATCATTGTATTTGACCTGTCTGAAGCTAGACTACAAAAAGCAAAAGAGCTAGGCGCAACACATGTTGTTAATACTGGAGAAAAGGATCCTGTTGAGGCTACGAAAGAACTTGTTCCAGCGGGTTTTGATGTAACATTTGAAGCAGCAGGTGTTGAAGCAACTGTCAATCAAGCGATTCGCTCCACAACAACTAGAGGAACGGTTGTTATCATTTCTATTATTGCACAACCAATCTCAATCAACCCAATGGATTTAACTATTTCAGGTGTAAAAATCACATCTAGTGCTGCTTATGAGCCTGAAGTGTATCAGAAAACAATTGATTTAATTGCTTCTGGTAAGATTGATGTGAAACAGGCAATTACCAAGCGTATTCGATTGGCTAATATAGTGGAAGATGGTTTTGAGGCTTTAACGAAAGATAAATCTGAAGTGAAGATATTGGTGGAGTTGAGTGGTGAGAAGTAAAAGAACTATTTCACCTTAAGTGATTACTTCTTGAACGTAAAATCCTGGTGCCTGCCCCCCTTTGCGGCAAAGATTTGCCGTATCCGGGGTCAGGCACCTTTTTTTTCTATTTCTGTAATTTATATTTTTTTATTTTTAGATATAGCGTATTTCGACTGATTTGTAAGATGTTGGCGGCTTTCGTAATATTCCATTCTACAGAATTTAATGTATGTAAGATCGCCATTTTTTCAGTGTTCGTCAGAGAAAGTGAAGTGTTTACTTCCAAATTTCCACGAGCAGGTTGACGCTCAAATTCATCTTCAAAATGCAAATCCTCACCATTAATTTGATTTTCTTCTGAAAAAAACGATGCCTGCATAAGAACACTTTTAAGCTCCCGTACATTACCCGGCCAATAGTAGGAGATTAGCTTTTGCTTCGCATCATCCGATAAACGAATAGAGGGGGTATCTAGCTTTGTGATTAAATGTTCGGCTAGCTCAATAATGTCCGTTCTATTTCGTAGAGAAGGGAGTGTAATAAAAATTCCTCTCAACCGATAGTATAAATCCTCTCTAAATCTTCCAGCCAGTACTTCCTCTCGCAAATTCTTATTTGTTGCAGCTATTACTCTCGTATCAATAACTTTAACGGAATCTCCGCCAATTCTAGTTACCGTTTTTTCTTGTAAAACGCGAAGTAAGGCTGCTTGTGCCTTCAAAGACATATCCCCAATTTCATCTAAAAATATCGTTCCACCGTCAGCAGCTTCGAATTTACCGGGAGCTCCTTCCCGCCTTGCACCAGTAAAAGCACCACGTTCGTAGCCGAATAATTCACTCTCAATCAAACTATCAGGGATGGCGCTGCAATTAATCGCAATGAATGGTTTTAGTTTCCGTGTACCAGATGTATGTAAGGATTGTGCGATTAATTCTTTACCTGTTCCGCTTTCTCCATAAATGATGATCGGATACTCAGATAAGGAAGCCTTCTTAACAATTTTCCTTACATTTGCTATTTTTGCACAGGAGCCAAAAATATCAGATATGGTATAAAGCTTTTTGTCCTGAGAGGATTTATGGCTATTTCTATGTAAGGACACAACAGAACGAAAAACTTTATTTGAATAATCGTCGATGATATCGATCGAATAGCCACCTTTCATATGGAACTCCTGTCCAATACAATCACTGCCTAATAATTGCTGGGCGGGTTTATTTGCACGAATAATTCTTCTTTCAAGATCGAGAGTAAGATGTGGGGTTGAACTTAGATTAGCTGTAATTTCCATTTCTTTTAATGCTAGAAGCTTTTCACGGTTTACATGATCCATGAGTAACCGGTTTTGCACAGCTTCTACAATCATACTAGCTAAAGAAACCATGGAAGGATGAAATAACTCTTTCCTTGCACTAATATTAACTGCTCCGATAAATTGGCCACTTGGAGAAAAAATGGGGCTTGCAGCACATGTGAGAAAGTGATTTTTAACATGGAAATGGTGTTCAGCGTGGGTGATGATGTTTTTTTTCTCATAAATGGCAAGTCCAATTGCATTGGTACCTTTCACTTCCTCTGACCAATTTGAGCCAATTGAAAAATAGTCAATGGATTCATCAATATCGAGATTACCTATTTTATGAATGATTGTTCCATTACCGTCAACGATCACTGTAACAAGTCCACTTGAATGAATGGTAGGATAAAGCTTTTCTAAAATGGCAGTAGTATGTTTAATCAAATACTCATTCTCTGTTAGAACCTCTTGTAATTTCTTGCCCGTAATTTTGATATCCTGAATTGGGCCGGTGGGTGAAAGTCCAAACCTTTGACATCGTTTCCAAGAAAGATCAATAATGTTCCTTTGATTGAAAAGATTGACGGATGACATGAGTATACCTATCCCCCTTAAATACTTTCATAGCCATTTTACAAGTGAAAATATTACTTTACATTTATTATACTATTATTCCATTATTTTGAAAGTAATGAATACTTTATTTCACCTATGTATCAAAATAGGACAGATGCTGCTCAAGTACTGAACAGCATTCTTATTTTTCCTTCTTAAAAAGCGCAATTTTAAAAGAAATTAAGATTGGCACGATAATTGCAAGTATATAAAATGACTGTTTCATATTAATTTTTATGGAGGGGGAAAAAAGATGGTAGGAAATAGAGCAGTAGCTTATATGGGACCTGGTAAAGTAGAGGTAATGGATATTGGTTATCCAGATTTAGTGTTAAGAGATGGACCTGGAGTAAACCCTTTAAACGTAGGACGTAAATGTGATCACGGTGTTATCTTGAAGGTTGTTACAACAAATATTTGTGGAAGTGACCAGCATATGGTGAGAGGGAGAACAACGGCTCCCGCAGGACTTGTGCTTGGGCATGAAATAACTGGAGAAGTAATTGAAGTTGGTCGTGATGTGGAATTTATCAAAAAAGGGGATCTTGTGTCCGTCCCGTTTAATATTGCGTGTGGACGATGCCGAAGCTGTAAAGAGCGCAACACACATATTTGTGAAAATGTAAATCCGGATCGTCCTGGTTCAGCCTATGGGTATGTAGATATGGGGGGATGGGTAGGAGGCCAGTCTGAATATGTGATGGTACCCTATGCCGATTTCCAATTATTGAAATTCCCGGATAAAGATCAAGCGATGGAAAAAATTAAAGATTTAACAATGCTCTCTGATATTTTTCCAACAGGTTATCATGGAGCAGTGAGCGCTGGTGTTAAGCCAGGATCTACTGTTTATATAGCAGGAGCAGGTCCTGTAGGGTTAGCAGCAGCACATTCGGCACAGCTATTAGGGGCTTCTGTCGTTATTGTAGGGGACTTAAATGAAGAAAGGCTTGCCCAAGCAAGAAGTTTTGGCTGTGAAACAGTAAATCTACGTAATCACCCAGATTTGGGAGAGCAAATTGACCAAATTTTAGGTATTCCTGAGGTTGACTGTGCTGTAGATTGCGTAGGCTTTGAAGCATCTGCCCATGGTACGAGTGGTATAGAAGCACCAGCAACTGTATTAAATTCAATTATGCAGGTCACACGTGCTGGGGGACGACTTGGAATTCCAGGTCTTTATGTAACAGGAGATCCAGGTGGAATTGATGAAGATGCCAAAATTGGTACATTGAGAGTTCGTCTAGGATTAGGATGGGCAAAAGCGCATACGTTTGTAACAGGACAAACACCAGTCATGCAATACCACCGTGACTTAATGCAAGCGATTTTAAGTGGAAAAGCACAGATTGCAAAAGCTGTGAATGCAACGGTTATCTCCTTAGACGAAGCGCCAATGGGCTACGCAGAGTTTGATAAAGGTGCTTCAAGAAAATACGTAATTGACCCTCATGGACTTGTGAAATAAGGGTGGCTGGTGATGGAGACACCCAGCCTGTTCAAACGATGTTTTGCTGAAGGTATCGGTACTGCTTTATTAGTTCTCATTGGTCCTGGAACAGCTGCCTTTAATGGAATTATCACGGCTAATAACAACGAGTCTACAACATTGGCGGATATTGGAGTGATCAGTTTTGCCTTTGCAATAATTGTTATGGCCATGATCTATGCAATAGGAAGATTAACGGGTTGTCACATTAACCCAGCGGTTACGATCGCATTAGCTTCGACTGGTCATTTTCCATGGAAAGAAGTAGGACCCTATCTCATTGCACAATGTGTGGGTGGTACCATTGGGGCGTTTGGAATTGTAACGGTTTTAGGCATGGACGGAGTCTTGTTAGGTAATTTGGGTGCTACTGTACTTGCACCATCTACCGGATATTTACAAGGTATGATTATTGAGGCCATTGCAGCGTTTATTCTGATGTTCGTAATTATGGGAATTGCAGTAGACTCCAGGGCTCCAAAGGATTGGGGAGGACTTGTTATAGGTTTAACCGTTGGAGGGATCATCATGATGACTGCCGGTGCTACGGGAGCATCATTTAATCCTGCAAGAACCTTCGGACCATATGTTGTAGATAGTCTACTAGGTGGTAATATCAACTGGATCCAGTTCCCTGTCTATGTAATTGGTCCAATAATTGGTGCCATTGCAGCGGCGGTGCTTTATACGTATATGACTAGTCCGAAAAAGTTACCGGTATCAAATGAAGCAACTCAAACTGAAGTAGTTAAATAGAGATATGTAAAGGTGATAGTCCCTCCACTTTTTGGGAGGCGACTATCGCCTTTTTAGATTTTTATAGAGGGTGTTTGGCAATTGAAAAGAAGCTGTTATTAAAGGATTTCTCCTTATAACAGCTTCATGAATAAAAAATATTAGAAAAACTTTAAAAGTCCTCCCATTTGTCTTAGCATACCAATTCCGGTTGTAACCTTTCCTACGTGTCCCATAACCGTTTGTAATCCTTGGAGTCTAGAAGTTGGAGCCTGTTGATTTGGAGTTGTAAAAAAAGAACGAGGCTGTCGTCTAATTCGATTAGGCGGTCCAAATCTTCTTGGAGGGAATGGTCTCCTTCCTGGGTTTGGAGGATAAAATGGCATATTTAATCACCTCCTGTTAGTTTCTCTTGTCCTGTAACCTTCCTGACCACCATATGACAAGTGTCTTTGAATTGATTAGACTTTAAGATAAATTGTCTACAAATAATACATATACCTACATAAAATAAAATAAGGGAACTTGAAATAAATTGGTTTATATTTAAAGAGAGGTGGAGGAAATGAAAGAAATATTAAAATTAAAGATGGTGCCTGATCCTCATAATAAAGCATTACCACACCTGGGGTCAGGCACCTTTTGCGCATCCATGGAAATGTACCATTAATAATCAAATTCACTCTGTAAATACTAACCATTATGCTATAGTAAATAAGCCTTCGAACAAACAGGCAATGGTGCAACGTTTTCTTCAAGTAGAAAACCGAATGATAGCCAAACAAAAAGAAATTCAAGCACTTCACCAAGAGGGAGAAGACGTTCTCGCTAAAGAGTGATTGATACTAAGTAGAGTGGCTTATCCCGGTAGGGAGACACTTTTGTCCACACCTGGGGTCAGGCACATTTTTTAGGCAGGCGTGTACGACTCAAAATCGTTATCCGTGAGGAGTGTCGGGTTGAGCCCAACACCGGTATCTTTAGGTAAAATCCAGTTTAATTAAGAAACGAAAAAACACTCAAAAATGTTGCTGCATCAATGTTTGTGAGTGTTTTTTTGTTTTTCTAGAAAATGGCTGAAAAAGGTAGGATTTGAAATCAGCTTTGAATATTAAGTTAACAGAAGAATTCAAGGATTAGAATCAAAGTATAGGGAAAATAGCAACTTGTGGATTTTATTGTTGCTGATTAATGAGTTGTTGAAGTTTTCTTTCAGGCTGTGCAGTTTTACTTAAAATAAAGTCTATTTTTTCTTTGTTTTCGGTTAACTCAACACGCATGCTTGTAATATTTCTTTTAGTATCGTTTCTTGTTCCATCTTAATCACCGCCCTTTTTAAAAATGGTATAAATGATAATTTTGAACTATGGAAGATGAAAACGGAAAGATAATTTAATCGCTTTAGATGGAGTATTGTATGTCTGATTAATAATATTTTCCTCTCTAATTGATCAAATTTGTTCACCTATAGTTAAAATTGACAAAAGAATGAACTGGACTAATTCTATATAATAATAATTTTTGAAAGTGCTTGCACTGAAAAAGAATGTATGCTATTTTTAACTTGTATAAAAAATAGACATGTCTAATTCAATTCCAAACAAAGGCTTTAGTAATACGAGGGGAATGATTGAGAAGAAAGGTTAGAAGCTTCTTAAGCGTTATGACATATAATTCAATCGTTTTAAATTATATTAATATACCAAATATTGGTGTAGAAATAGACGTTATAGCTATCTTGTCCTTCGGACTATTAGTTGGTCTTAATTTGGAAAATAATACAAAGCACGCTGTAAAAGGAGAAAAATAGTATGAAGGGATTTAAGCGCATACATCTGATTGTTATGGATTCGGTAGGAAGGCTATGGTAAAGCCTTAGAGGAGTTTGATAAACGATTAAATGAAGTATTTGATTTAATTGAGGATGACGATTTATTAATTATTACAGCTGATCATGGCAATGATCCGACCTTCCATGGTACAGATCATACACGCGAATTCATTCCTGTATTGGCGTATTCTAAGCGATTAAAAGAAGCTAGTAAATTACCTGAAAATGATACATTTTCCGATATTGGTGCAACCATCGGAGATAATTTCTCTGTGGAAATGCCGGAAAACGGAAGTTCTTTCTTGAAATTATTAAAATAAAAGGAGGCTGAGTGAAATAAATAGTTCAAATAAATTGAAAAGACCACTCTATGTAAATGTATATGACGAACTTCTCCTTCAAATTACTAAAGGAGAATTCCCAGCAGATAGCAGGCTTCCATCAGAACCAGATTTAGCAAAGCAACTAGGGGTTAGTCGTGCAACATTAAGACAAGCTTTAGCCCTTTTGCAGGATGACGGATTGATAAGAAATATACGTGGGAAAGGCAACTTTGTCATTGACTCTTTTTACAAACAAAAAGCCGATATTCAATTAGAAAAATTAAGTAATCCGATGCATAAGTGCCATATGAGTACATTTGATGGAATCGATATCCAGTACTATATGGATACGGGATCAGAATATACGAAACAAGTATTAAAAAGCGATTCGTCTAGAGTAGCAGCTGTTGAACGTTTTTATCATAAAGGGAACGATTTAGTAGGCTATGCCTTTACTTTTATATCCATGGAAACGGTAGAAGATTTATCTTTAGACTTAGATAATAAGGAACTACTATTGGATTTTACAGAAAATCAAGCGTATGTGAATGCGCTTCATGGAGAAATTGAAATAAAGTATACAAATACTGTTAATATTGCGAATCGAAAAGATAGCTTAATTGGTCGAAATAATTGCTTTTTGCTAACAGAAAGCCTTTACGATCATGTAAATCATCCAATCATGTTTAATAAATTCTATGTGCCTCAGCAGTTTGCGAATATAAAATTAAATGTCTATAAATAGCGATTAGAAAACTCGTAAATTATTTAAAAATAAGATTTAAATGACTATTTTGAATCACTAAAGATTTTCGATGTAATTTTAAAAAGAGAAAGAGGTCGAAGAGTATGAGTCAACAGTACCCTGATTTAATTCCAGAAAATGAAAGGGTTGGACAACCTAAGCAATTATTTTGGATATGGTTTGCATTGAATATCGGTATAATGGGATTGGTTTACGGAGGAATAATTGTAAGCTATGGTCTCAACTTTGTTCAATCAGTCATAGCTGCATTCTTTGGGGCAGCATCATTTGCACTTATCGGATATCTTAGTATACCAGGTAAGCTAGGAAAAGCACCAACATTTGTGTTATCCCGGGCGGCTTTTGGATCAAAAGGAAACTTGATTCCAGCTGTACTAGCGTGGATCTGTTTGATTGGTTGGTTAAGTGTCGGTAATGTTCCTACCGGAATTTTCTCGATTAATGCAATTGTTACCGCAATTGGATTTGAAGTAACAACGACAACACAAATAATTGGTTTAGTTGGCCTTGCGGGTGCAATTATGGCATTATCTCTTGTAAATCAAGAAACACTTGTAAAAGTTCAAACAATCTTTACCTATATTTTTGGTGCCCTAACAGTCGTTGTTTTGGCTATTTTAGTGCCACAAACAGATTGGTCAGCACTTGTAAATATGCCTAATGGAGATTGGGTTGGAGGCGTATTGCCTGCTATTTCCATTATAATTGCTGGTTCAGCACTTAGCTGGGCGATGGTTGCGAGTGACTATTCAAGTTACCAAAGTCCTGGGTCTTCAAATAAAGCGATTTTCTGGACAACAACTTTCGCATCATCAATACCATTATTTGTAATCATGTTCTTAGGTATTTTAATGAATGCAACGAATCCTGAACTTGTTAGTTCAGCCGATCCAATCGCGGCATTAGCTTTACAAATGCCAAAATGGATGGTCATTCCATACTTTATCACAGCGCTAGGCGGAATTATTCCACCGGCAGTTATATCACTTCGTTCTGGGCGAACTGCTTTAGAAGCTACAAATATAAAAATTTCAGAACGAACATCGATTATTTTCCACGGTGCCATTATGGTATTGCTTCCGACTTATGTGTTATTCATAAATGGTGATTTCTTAGGTTCATTCATGATGTTTTTAGGGGTTGTCGGAATAGGCTTAGCGGCTTGGACAGCTGTATTCGTAGCAGACTATGTTATCCTTCGCAAAAAGCAAGGGTATGATCCTGACATCATTTCAGGTGATAAAAATATTTCTGTTAATAAAGGGAATGTACTGATTTGGTTTTTGAGTGTTATTGTCGGACTACTCTTTACTACAAACCCAATATTCCCTGCGCCTTTAGCAAAAGGTATTTTTGAAGGGAACAGCCTGGGAGTATTGCTAACATTTGCATTCGGGTTAGTTTTAAGCTGGATTTATTCATCTGGGCAATTGAAGAAACAAACAGTAGAAAAAGGCGGAAAATCAGCTTAAGTTATACAACATATGGAGGTAAGAAGGATTATGAGTATTCATTTAAATGCAAAAGAAGGTCAAATTTCTGAAAAAGTATTAATGCCTGGAGATCCACTTCGTGCAAAGTATATAGCAGACACATTTTTAGAGGATGTGGAGTGTCATAATACAGTTCGGGGAATGTATGGTTATACTGGAACATATAAAGGACACAAGATTTCAATTCAATCATCTGGAATGGGTGCTCCGTCTATGAGTATTTATGCCACCGAGCTTATTAAGGATTACAGCGTGAAAAACATTATTCGGATTGGTACAATCGGAGCTATGAAACGCGAAGTTAAAATTCGTGACATTGTCATGGCACTGGCAGCTACAAATGATTCGAAAATGCAAAATATCATTTTCCCGCAAATTAATTATGCACCAAACGCTAGCTTCACTCTTCTTGAGAGAGCATATCGTTTATCGAAGCAAAATGATGATTTGAACGTACATGTAGGTAATGTGTTCACTGGCGATTCATTCTATGAGGATGACGAATCCATGATCCATAAACTCGCTGATTACGGTGTGTTAGGTGTAGATATGGAGACATCCGCACTTTATCTACTTGGAGCTAAATACAACATCGATGTTTTAAGTATCATGACAGTGAGCGATCATGTAATTACGGGAGAAGAAACCACAGCAGAAGAACGTCAAACAACATTTAATGACATGATTATGGTAGCTTTAGAGACTCTAATTAATGAATAGTAATAGTTTCAATGATAGAAAAACCTTACTTTTTTAGAAGTAAGGTTTTTTTATAGACTTTAGGTTTGTTGTCTTTAAGAAACGAAATATAAAAAAAGTGGGGATGCTGAATTCCCCACTTATTGCAAATTAACCTTTTACTGTTTCAATCTCAATAATTTTATTTCCGATTGCTTCTGTAAGTTCTTCTGCTGTTTTAGGGACGAATGTTTTTAGAATGGCATTGATCATTGGCCCCATCATCCCTTTAGCGGTGATATCTAAGTTTCCAATCATCCTTGTTTGGTCATCAGATAATTTTTCCGCCTCAAAATAACCGCTTCCGGAAAAATTTTCATTTAATCCAGTTAAGTTGAAGGTAACGCGGCTTGGTTCTATCCATTCGGTAATGTCAATTTGGAGCTTTACTGTTTTTTGCATGATCCCAATGTCGCCTTTAAAGACCCAGGTTGATTGACGTTCATTTAGGATTTCATGTTCAATGTATCCTGGAACTAATGGTGCCCAGTTGTTCATATCCTTCACAAAATCCCAAATATGTTCAATTGAAATGTCCAATTCCTTAAAATGCGTTCCGCTCGGCATAGTAATCCTCCCTTACACTGATGTAGTTAAATCTTCACTAATTTTTCGTGAAGGTGCATTTCCAACATGAATGCCAGCTAAATAACCAAATGTGAGTGCAGGTCCAATTGTACCGCCAGCACCTGGATATGCAGATCCAAGAATCCCCATCGCAGCGTTCCCAGCAGAATACAATCCAGGAATAGCTTTACCGCGAAGGCTGATTACTTGTCCGTTTTCATTAATGCGTGGACCACCGTTTGTACCTAATGAACCATAATAGATGGGTAGTGCGTAAAATGGCGCTTTAACAATCGGGCCAATGTTAGCTTGAGGACCAGCAAAGCGGGTTGCGAACTTTTCAAAATGTAAAGTTCCTCGGCTAAATTCTGGATCCACTAAATCTTCGGCATGCTTATTAAAATTCGTTACCGTTTTCTCCAAACCATCAGGATCAACACCAATTTTTTCAGCGAGCTCACGAATTGTACTTGCTTGATCAACCCAGTCCGGAGCAGGTTCACCAGGTGCCATTGTCATAATGAGTGCACGATCTTTTAATTGCTGGTCGAAAATAAGCCAAACAGGTGGTTCGTTCGGCCAAGATTGAGTAACCTGGTCGTATTCATAAAATGATTTTGGAAAATCCATATATGTTGATCCTTCATTCGCAAATCGTTTTCCGTGACGGTTTACAATAATGGAATTTGCCATTGTCCGTGCTTGACTGTCGATCATATTATAGACACGACCTTCATATTCAATCGTAGGGTCAACAAATGCTGGTGACCACCATGCTTCTCCCATATTTGCTAAGCTAGCACCAGCTTCCATTGCCATAATCAAACCATCGCCTTCATTTGCAGATGGTGATTGTGGGTGAGTGATCTGCCCCTTCAGGAATGAACGTACAAGCTCCTTATTCCACTCAAAGCCACCTGTCGCAATCATCACACCTTTACGGGCACCAATATAAAAGTCTTTTCCATCTCGATCAGCGCGAACACCGATCACTTCGCCTTCATCATTCATAACAAGTTCTTTTCCAGGTGTTTGAATAAATGTTTCAATGCCACGTTCAACGACTGCCTTAAATAGACTACCTGCAAGTGCTCTTCCCATAGTGGTAATATTTTGCTCCATACGTTCAGCTACTATGGAGAAATCGATATCCCCTGGATCTGCTGCTCCACCTTCCTCTAGTGTTAGTGGAGGGAAGATTGGATTTCTACGAATTTTATCTGCCCACTCACCTAATTCATTCAATGGAAATGGAAGTGGATCAAGAGACCGACCCTCATTCTTTCCACCTGGAAGATCTGCATAGTAATCCCCATACCCTTTTGGAACAGTAAAACGTACAGGTGTATGTTCGTACAAGTAATCTATCATTTTCCATCCATTATCAATAAACACATCAATGAGTTCTGGATCTGGCTCTTTTCCTCCAGTTAAATGTGTAATGAGTTGTTTGGCTTCTTCTTTAGAATCTGAGACTCCTAGATCCTTCATATAACGGTTCATTGGAATCCATGGAATTCCGCCTGAAAATGCCGTAGTGCCCCCAATCTGATCTGCTTTCTCTAAAATGATTACATTAGCACCTTGGTCAGATGCTAGAATGGCAGAAGTCAAGGCAGAACCACCACTTCCCAAAACAACTACATCAGTCTCGACATCCCATTTGATTTTCTTGTGAACTACCATTTTCATAACCTCCTAACGATAATTTGGTATCGCTTTCAAAAATATAGTAAAAGCTATAAAAAATATGCCCTTCTATATATAATGGTAACAAAAAGAAGTTTAACTACAATAAACAATACTCAGCTAAATGATGCATAATAGACAAAACAAAACAAAATGTTAATTAAGTGTATGGAAGATGGACAAGGAAGAGTAAAATGTCTAAAAAATTGGATCCTCGAGTGAAACGTACAAGATAGATGTTTGAGGACTTATGGAAATGAAAAAAGAACCTTTCAAAAATAAAAGGTTCTTTTTTCTATTTATCTATTGTTTTTACAATCCATAGCAGCGATATGACCAAACGTCATGCCAGGTCCTAAGGTTGCACCTGGACCTGGGTAAGTTTCACCCATAACAGAGGCAGAACAGTTTCCACTCGCATAGACACCTTTTATAGGCGTACCATCAGATTTTATAATACGGGCAAGTTCGTCAACTACGACTCCGCCTTTTGTTCCAATATCGCCTGGATACACCCGAAGGGCATAAAAAGGGCCTTTAGCTAATGAGTCGAGATTTGGATTTTTCAAAGTAGGATCACCATAATAACGGTCATATGGGTTATCTCCTCTGCCAAAATCTTCGTCTATCCCATTTTTAGCGAACTGATTAAAGCGGTCAATGGTTGATTTTAATTTATCCGGTTTCATTTCGAGCTTTTCAGCCAGTTCTTCGATCGTATTTCCAACTCTTACAATATCATTGGAGTAATACTCTTTAGGGAAATCTTGTCCTGGGAAAAGAGCAGCAAATAAATACCGGCTTTTTGTATTTTTATCTACGATAATCCAAGAATGAATTGCTTTACCATTAGTTTTATCGTTGTGTTCATACATTTTTTCCACAAATTCATGATAAGGAATTGCTTCGTTTGCGTAGCGATCTCCATTTTGGTCAACAATCATCATATTTGGCAACGCCCTGTCCGCCACCAGAAAATAAGGTTTTCCATTATGATCGATAATGGACGGAGCTCCCCATACTTTATCCATCAGATCGAATTTCGCTCCTAATTTTTCGGCTGGAGTAAGAATATCGCCTGTTTGCCCATTTGGAGATGAAGTCCAAGCAATATTTGTCGGCTTAGGCAAGTATTTATCCCTCTTAATTTGGCTGCGTGAAAATCCGCCAGAACCAAGAATCACACCCTTATTGGCTTTTAAAAACATTTCTTTGCCATCTTTATTCACTTTTATACCGATTACTTGATCACCTTCAAATATAAAATCTTCGAAAGAAGTGTTTAACCAAAGTTCTCCGTTTATTTCTTTGTAAGACAAAGCAAGTCTTGCGATCAAAGACTGACCCAATGAAGCAGGACGAGCCCTTGTTAATTTTGTTTTAATCATCCTGATACCCAATCGCAAGGCTCTCATTTTTCCTTCCCATGTTCGAGAAACCATGTTAACTTTATGGAAATCTTGACCTGTCATCACAAAACCAGCAGTATCCAAGGATGGCTCAAGCATTAGTTCACGCCAGTCTTGCAGTTTATTCGTGTCGATAAAAAGAGGTTCGATGGATCGACCGATTGCTTTTCCGCCAGGTAAATGAGCATAATAATCGGAATAATTTGTGGCATAGGAGAATCTCATGTGCTTGGTTCTGGTATGAAGATAATCAAGCATTTCAATTCCCTTTTTTAAATAAGTCTCTTTCATTGAATCCGAAATTCGATCCCCGATAGTGGAATCTAGATAAAGTTTTGCTTCTTCGAATGTATCTGCAACACCTGCTTCCGATAAATAACGGTTGTTAGGAATCCAAACCCCACCACCTGAAAGAGCAGATGCACCACCAAATTTCTTTTCTTTTTCGATTAAAAGCGTATTCAAACCTTCTAATTTTGCCGTTAGAGCGGCAGAAAAGCCTGAAGCACCAGAACCTACAACCAAAACATCTACTACTTTATCCCACTGCATCACATTACCCCCTTAAAATATTTATTTTTGTACTCAAACATATATCTACTACAATATTTCATCCCCCTGCAAATATAAAAAACAGCGTTCAGTCTTCTCTGACTGGGAATTACTATCTTTGAGATTGAACAATAATCTGGGGGTATTCCTTTTCAACCATTACATTCGCCAAATCAATTTATCCAAGAATATTGATACCAATTTCAAATCGTATTTAAGTGAAAAACTGTAAAAGATAATCACCTTCATATATAATGTTAACAAATAGAAATGTAAGGACAATAAACAATATTCAGATAAATGATGCATAATAGACACAACTAAACAAAGTGTTAATTAAGTGTATGGAAGATGGACAAGGGGGAGTAAAATGTCTAAAAAGTTAGATCCTCGAGTGAAACGAACAAGGAGAATGTTTGAGGATGCTTTGCTAGAACTACTCGAAGAAAAAGAATACAAGGAAATTACAGTTCAAGAAATCACAAAAAAATCCTCTTTAAATCGTGCCACGTTTTATTTGCATTATTATGATAAAAATGAGCTTCTGGAGCGTTGTTTGGATGCGGCTTTGGAGGATTTAAGAGAAAGCATTAGGTTACCTGAATATGAATTTACTTATAATTGCGAACAGCCACATCCTACCTTTATTCGGCTCTTAGAAAAAATGATGGGAAATAGTAGATTCTATAAACTAATGCTTGCTGAAGAAAAAATACCTTATTTTACAGAAAAAGTGGCAGTCGTCATTAATGAACTTGTGGATCAATCAATCAAATTTTTGGAGAAAGACAACATGGCATATCGAGTTCCTATTCCCATTGTGAAATCATATATATCCTCAGCCTATTTAGGCGTTATTATTTGGTGGCTGAAAAATGACATGCCATATACACCTACATACATGTCAACCCAATTAACGATCATGTCAACTGTCGGTCCGTTTTTGGAAAATCCTTATTTGAGGAAGTGAAGTATAGTCCCTTGCATGAGTCAATAATATTTTTAGAGCCATAAAGCCTCTTATTACCTAGGGGGTCAGGCCCCTTTTTGTTAAAAGAGAAGCGCATCCATGGAAATGCACCATTAATAATCCAATTCACTCTGTAAATACTAACCAATATGCTATAGTAAAAAAGCCTTTGAACAAACAAACGGACATTTATATACGAAAAGAGACGTGATTAGCCTTGCCAGATTTTTTACAACTGGGTATTCGAAAAGAGATTAACCATACATTAAAGTCATTAGGTATAGCAGTGCCGACTTCTATAC
Source organism: Bacillus sp. JJ1521 (assembly GCF_036965165.1). Classification (NCBI taxonomy): domain Bacteria; kingdom Bacillati; phylum Bacillota; class Bacilli; order Caryophanales; family Bacillaceae; genus Bacillus; species Bacillus sp. JJ1521. The sequence continues at coordinate 40,141 of NZ_JBALOX010000039.1, forward strand.
AAGAACGGACGATACCATCAGTACTTGAGGGGAAGGATGTTATTGCAAAAGCACAAACTGGAACAGGAAAGACGTTGGCTTTTGTTCTGCCCATTCTTGAAAAAATTGATGTGCACAATTCGGATGTTCAAGCCCTTATTTTAACTCCAACAAGGGAATTGGCTCAGCAAATTACAAAAGAAATTAAGAAAATGATGGAGAACCTAGATGGTGTCAATGTGTTAGCTGTATATGGTGGTCAGGATGTTGAGCATCAATTAAAAAAGTTAAAAGGAGCTCAACATATTGTCGTTGCAACACCTGGTCGGTTATTAGATCATATTCGCCGTGGAACAATTGATCTTTCAACGATTCAGATGCTTGTGATTGATGAAGCTGACCAAATGTTACTTATGGGTTTTCTTCCAGAGGTAGATGATATCATTAATGAAACATTCCCTTCTAGACAAACCATGTTGTTCTCTGCAACAATGCCTAATGAAATTCAATCTCTTGCAAAAAAATATATGGTAGAGCCAGAGATCATAGAAGTAAAAGCAAAAAAAGTAACGGTTGAAGAGATTAAACAAGTTGTGATTGAAACAACTGACCGAAGAAAACAAGCAACTTTATTGCATTTAATCGATGAGCATCGTCCTTTTTTAGCGATTATCTTCTGTCGTACAAAAGTTCGAGCTAAAAAGCTTCACGATGCATTGATTGCTAACGGGTATGAATCAGACGAGCTACATGGTGATTTACCACAATCCAAACGTGAAAAAGCGATGAAACGATTTCGTGAGGCGAAAATCCAGTTTTTAGTTGCAACAGACGTTGCTGCACGGGGACTTGATGTAGAAGGGGTAACACATGTCTATAACTATGATATTCCACATGATGTTGAAAGCTATGTTCACCGGATTGGACGAACTGGCCGTGCAGGTGGCGATGGGATTGCCATTACTTTAGTGGCTCCTAAGGATCTTGAGTTCCTACGAATGATTGAAAAAGGGATTCATCAAAAATTCGAAATACACGTGATTAAAGGAGTAAGTATCCCTGATAAGGAGGACTATCAGAAAGAAAGAAACGAGCAAATAAAAAAAACAAAGCGCCCTGAAGGTAATCGAAAAGACAGAAGCAATGGTGCAACGTTTTCTTCAAGTAGAAAACCGAATGATAGCCAAACAAAAAGAAATTCAAGTACTTCACCAAGAGGGAGAAGACGTTCTCGCTAAAGAATAATGATACATAATGGACTTCCTTACCTCTGGAACGAGAGACGCTTTAGTCCACCGGGGTAAGGTACCAAATTCAGGAGGCTACACCCATGTTACATAAACAATTGAAAAATTACATTTCATCAGAGTTGATGAGTAAAGAACAAACTGCCCCTTCGTCAATAACATTATATCAAGAGGAAAAGGATTACATTGAAAAATATAAATTGATTTCAAATGACGTGATATTAATAGAAAAAGATCCTACTACACGTTTCGTTGAAGCGTACATTGAAAGATGTGATAAAGAAACAGAAGAAACACTCTCCAAAGAATCATTCGATTTTTTAGAACACCCGATTGACTACCTTCAAAAACACAAGAATGAATTTCTATTCGTTGAATCAAATTGGTTGGAACTAATCGGCGTGGATGCAATTGCGTTTGAAGTGAATGATGTATTTGGAACGTACGACGTCATGGTAGGATTGAAGCTGCAGAAAAAGTTTGAGGCCACTCTTAAAGAAAACTTAAGAAAAGATTTAAATGGAGTTGAATCAAAATTTGAATTGATATTTAATCAAAATGATGGCTTATGGGACTTGAATTTTTCTTTGAATTATGTGAATGGGTTCAAAGAGGAGATATCATTAGAGGAAGCACTTCGGCTAATTTATCAATTTTTATTTAAACTAGTAGAGAGAACAGAAGAAAAAAGCATGGACGTGACGTGAATTAACTGTTATATCCTATTCTTCCTTGCATATGATACCATTTATCACTATACAAAAAAGGGACGTGATTGGACATGATAAAAATTACCATACCTACTCCAGATCTTACAATTACAGAACGGAAACAAATTCCGAAAGAAAATGAACCAGTAATCAAGGATATTTACGGATTTATTGATTTCCATCTAATACCAAGAGATAAAGGCGGCATATTCTTATTTTTTAATCAAAATGATGAGCTTCTTTTTGTTGGAAAAGCGCGGAAACTACGTCAAAGAATTAAAAAACATTTTGAAGATACGGTATCTCCTATTAAAATGCACAGAGATGAAGTACATAAAATTGATATTTGCATAGTAGAAGACCCACTGGATCGAGAAATTTATGAAACATATATCATTAATAAACTCAAGTCAAAATATAACGTTGAAAAAGTATTTTATTAAAAAGGCTGTGTTCGTAAACAATGTTGCTTTTATATACGTGTTGAATTCCGTTTTCCGCGGGCCCGAGCCATTAAAAATGACGAGTTGACCTTTACGGGTCCTTTTTGTGTTAGTAGGTAAAAGAAGACCAAGTCCGATTTTTACTAATCCAATACCGAATTTAAGGGCTTCAAAACCACCAGTGTCTCGTCCAGTCTATCCTTCTATACTTCCATTTCTTATATTAACTGTTTCGTTGTATCGATCGAAAATATAAACAAAAAATGGCTAGTCGCTAGTCCACCACTGGATTGCGGGAGTTAATGGATTATATGAAATTGGTTGGGGATAAGGATGGGAAAGGGAGTAAAATTTAAGGATAAAGCAAAGCGGAAAATGGATAAAGTGCGAATTATTGGTGTTTAAAATAAAAGTTAAACACTGTTAAATATGCATATTTAACTAAGTCAAAAACATAATTCGACCCCGACCAGCAGTATCCAATCTATCTTCCTGTTTATCGTAATAGAATTAATTAATACAATCATACCCGACGTCTTTCTACAGTTTGTAGAAAGACGTTTCTTTATTGTTTATTTGGCATTTTCTACCCTTTAAAATAACACCAAATCCTGTTCACTTTTTATTTTTAAGTATGGTATGCTACTAAAATGAAATAACAAGGTAATTAGAAGTGCGTTTAAAAAGCACACTCACACCTATGAAAAAGAACCGAGGGAAGAAAGTTGAAGAAAAAAGGAAAAATTAAAAAACGGAACCAAATCGACTATTTCGAGAATGGTTCTGATGAATTTTTTTATTATATTGCAGGGTATGCAGATGGTGGTGCACCCTATGGAACTACTTGGCAGGAAATTATTGCTGATGAATTGAAGTTTCGGAGGGCTGTGAAGAAGGATGCCAAGAAAGTTGCGGAACTTATCCATATCGCCATTGACGATATTGCTGAGCAACTAACTGGGCAAACGAAGAAAGAAAATATCCGTGAAACGCTAGAGCATTTTTTTCGTGAAAAGGATAATCGTCTTAGCTTTCAGAATATAGCGGTTGCCGATATTTTAGGAAAAGTTGTGGGAATTGTGATTACCTACCCTGGTGAAGATGCCCTCCGTTTGGATGAGCCTATATTGAAAAGATTAAGAAATAAAAGAAAGAATGAGGAAATCTTCCTAGATCAAGAGGCCGACGAAGGGGATTTTTATATCGATACCGTATGTGTTGATGATCGATTTCGTGGCCATGGAATCGGAACGATGCTGTTAAAAGAGGCAGAAAAGTTAGCCTTACAAAAGGGGTATTCAAGAGTCACTTTAAATGTTGCCCGTGATAATCCTTTGGCAAAGAAGCTATATAACCAAATTGGCTATCAGGAAGAGAAAGTAATACAAATTAATAAGCATCCTTATGATTATATGGTGAAAACCTTTGAACTGGAGAACAATAGTAGGCGGGAATTACTAGCGGTTACATCCTAAAATACCTATTTTTTATATCAGAATAATAATGAAGGTAGACTTTTGTACTATTTGAAATTGTTGTATCAGCATCAATGTCCTTATTGGAAATAATAAAATGTTTACTGAAATAGTATTTTAATGATAGAATTTAATTAGTTAACTTATGCTTAATCTTATTCGTAAGAGCGGGGGACCCAAACGATTTATACGGATATTGTCCGTTATAGGTGAATTCTTAAATAGAAGGGGCTCAATGTTTCCGATAGCCCTAACCTGAAAGCTAACCTCGTAAGCAATTTAGTGGAAACGAGAACGATAGAATAGTAAGTCGGCTCTAGCCGCTTTTTTTGTGCTCATTATCGTATCATTTGTTTCCCTTACCTAGAAGTAGGTTTATTCAAAAACATCAAGAAGGTGGGGTAATTTATGAAAAAGTTTAAATTAAGTTTAGCGACTCAAATTTTTATTGGTCTTGTATTAGGTATTATCGTCGGTGGGATTTTCTATGGAAGTCCCACAGCGCAAAGTTTCTTACAGCCTTTCGGGGATCTTTTTATCCGATTAATTAAAATGATTGTTGTACCAATTGTCCTTTCTAGTATCATTGTTGCGATTGCGGGTGTTGGTGATTTAAAATCGGTTGGTAAGTTAGGTGCTAAATCACTGACTTACTTTATCGGAATGACATTGGTTGCGATTGCGATCGGTCTTATTGCTGCCAATATTTTTCATCCTGGTGCTGGTCTAAATATGGACACGCTAGAGAAAAGTGACATTTCAAATTATGTGCACACATCAGAGGAACAAGAAGGTAAATCACTTGCCGATACATTGCTTCATATTGTTCCGACAAATCCAATTAAAGCAATGGTTGAAGGCGATATGCTCGCGATTATCTTCTTTGCAGTCGTGTTCGGTCTAGGAATTGCAGCGATTGGTGAAAAAGGAAAACCCGTTTTACGTTTCTTTGAGGGTATGGCAAATGCCATGTTTTATGTGACGAACTTATTTATGAAGTATGCCCCAATCGGTGTCTTTGCATTAATTGGTGTAACGATTTCGAAATATGGTTTCGCATCACTTATTCCATTAGGCAAGTTGGCTCTTACTGTGTATGGAACGATGATTTTCTTTGTGATTGTTGTATTAGGCTTGCTAGCTAAATTCATTGGGCTTAACATCTTTAAATTATTGAAGATGATTAAAGAAGAGTTAATCCTGGCCTTTTCAACAGCAAGCTCGGAAACCGTCCTTCCAAAAATTATGGACAAGATGGAACAAGCAGGAAGTCCAAAACATATTGCGTCTTTCGTTATTCCAACTGGTTATTCTTTTAATCTGGATGGATCTGTTTTGTATCAAGCTATCGCATCCTTATTTATTGCACAAATGTACGGAATTCACCTAAGCATTGGTCAACAAATTATGCTAATGTTAGTCCTAATGGTGACATCTAAGGGGATGGCAGGAGTACCTGGAGTATCCTTTGTGGTTCTATTAGCGACATTTAGTACAATTGGTTTACCGGCAGAAGGATTAGCGTTTATTGCGGGTATTGACCGTATTCTCGATATGGGACGAACTGCGGTTAACGTGGTCGGAAATTCATTAGCGGCACTTGTTGTTGCGAAATGGGAAGGTCAATATAACCCTCCTACTAATGAAGTTGAAACCATGAGAGAAGCAGAAGCTGTATAAAATGCAAATAAATGAAGACTTTCAAGCCGTAATGTAACGGGTTGATTAATGATACAAAGCATAAATTAACAAACCTCTAAGCAGTCCAATTGCATTTAAATTGGACTGCTTATTTTGTGTTATAGCAGATGTTTTCAAACAAAAAAATAGCACACTCTTTTTTTGTATTTAAGCAATGGGTTGTCTTTTTTTTACTTTAGTAGCAATTGTCAAAAAGGATAAGAAAAAATAATGATTTGTACAATTATGGGTAAACTATCTTTGTGCTTCTAGAAAGGGGGCACTGCGATTGAAAAAAATTACATATGCATTGAGGAGGGTAACGATGGGAATTTTAAGTGGAAAACCTACGGAAGAGCCATTACACTATGGCGAGGTATTTGATCTTTGGACTTCAATATTAGTAGGTAACAGCATGATTGCTGGGTATCAAACCATGATTAACCATGCAGGAGACGATGACTTAAAGAAGTTATTAATGGAAGCAATTGAATTATGTAAGCAGGAAAAGAAACAGGTGGAAGAAATATTAAAAGAAAATGGGATTGCTTTGCCACCAGCAGCACCTGAGCCGCCTGAAGCGTGCTTGGAGGATATACCGATAGGTGCTAGAGTTCCTGATCCAGCTATTGCTGCAACACTTTCTGCGGATATTGCTGCTGGATTAGTTGCATGCAGTCAAGTAATTGGAAAATCGATAAGGGAAGATGTGGCACTCATGTTTGCTCAAATGCATACTCAAAAAGTAGCACTGGGAGCAAAAGTACTCCGTTTAAACAAAGAAAAAGGGTGGCTAATCCCCCCTCCATTGCATCCGAAAAAGCTAGGCGATTGTTAGAATTAAATTGAGCTGAATCCAATATGGATTCAGTTCTTTTTCGAATTATTTTAAGAAATAATGAAACAAAGGCAATAGAGAAGCGTAGATTAAACGCTTCTAGATCAGATTAGTTATTCAAATCATATAATCCAGGTGAATGTTCATTAGGCATTACGGGCATTTCAGGTACAGGATACCCTTTTGGTGGTTTAATAACAGATAGGTCTCCACCATTTCTACTAGGGGTTGTTCCTTGGAAGATCTCACCTATCCGTGTCTCATCCAATCTAAAATTGAATTGAGTATTATGAAATCCCATTTCAACATATTTACGATATTCTGGATATTTGTTTATATCATAATTGGGTACTGGAAAAATCTTTCCCCAATCGACTCCGAGTGTTTGAATTATGTAATTTCATAATCAAAAAGTAGCACTGGTAGGAAAAGAACTACGTTGCCTAAAAAAGTTATATTCTACTATGGATAGAAATGGTACTATAATCATGAACAGTCCATAAAATGAAAAGGAGACTTGTCATGGAGGAAATCCTTATGAAATATATGGCTAAATATACATCGCTCAATGAAGCAGAGCAACAGGCTGTTATTGATGATTTACGAAAAGAGAAATTTAATAGGGGGACCTATCTGATCAAACAGGGTGATGCTCTAACCAACGAATGTTTTTTTGTGTTGAAAGGGTGTGTCAGAGAATATCAAATCGATAAAGATGGAATTGAAGCTACCTCCAATTTCTATACCGAAGAACAAGCCATTTCGTTGTTTAATATTGAAGAACCAGATCAATCATCCAACTACTCATTAATTTGTCTAGAAGACTGTGTGTTGGTTGTTGGTGACATAGAATCCGAACTAGAAATGTATAAGCAATATACGGAGCTTGAAACCATGACCCGCCGAATGATGGAAGGCTACCTTGCCCATGTTCAAAATGAATTCGCGAAATTTATTCGCTCAACTCCAGAAGAACGCTATAAAACAATCATCCAAACTCGACCAGATCTTCTCAAACGTGTACCCCAACATCAATTGGCAAGCTATCTAGGTATGACACCAGAGTCATTAAGTAGAATTAAAAAGCGAATTCAAAAAAACTTTCCTAATTTATGATCCTCTTAACTTAAGTCAATGCTCCGTCTACATTTTCCCAATTATAATTATAATAAAGGTTTAAAAGGAGGAACGAGATGAAAGCAATTATCTCTGAAAGCTACGGATCACCAGATACACTTAAACTTATTGAGGTCGATACACCTATACCTAAGCAAAATCAAGTACTAGTTAGAGTTCATGCGTCATCGATTAATTTTGGAAATCTTGTTTTATTAACAGGGAAACCACTGCCAGCAAGAATAGTTTTTGGACTTAGGAAACCGAAATACTCGATTCCTGGTGGAGACATGGCTGGAATTGTGGAGGCGATAGGTGAAGATGTCACCCAGTTTCAGGTGGGGGATGAGGTTTATGGTGACCTATCCGTTAGTGGCTGGGGTGCTTTTGCGGAATATGTAGCCGTTGATGAAAATGCATTGGTTTTAAAACCTAGTAATCTTTCATTTACTGAAGCGGCTGCCGTACCTATGGCAGCGATAACGGCTTTACAAGCGATTAGGGACAAAGGGAAGGTAAGGACTGGACAGGAAGTACTGATTCATGGAGCTTCGGGTGGTGTGGGAACCTTTGCCGTTCAAATTGCAAAAGCATTTGGTGCCGAAGTGACGGCTGTGGTGAGTACCAGAAACGTTGATATAGCAAAATCCCTTGGCACTGACCGTGTGATTGATTATAAAAAAGAAGACTTTACGAAACATAATCAAACCTATGATGTGATTCTCGGAGTGAATGGAAGTCAATCCATCTCTACCTATAAAAGAAAGCTAAAAGAAAATGGGGTATTTATTCATGTGGGTGGCGCAGAAAGTCAAATGTATCAAACAATGACGCTAGGATCTTGGTTTTCGATGATTGGAAAAAAGAAATTTATCACCTTTTTACAGAGGGCAAACCCAAACGATTTAGTATTCATGAAAGAGCTAATTGAAAAAGGAAAAGTAAAGCCAGTTATCGATAGAAGCTATTCCTTAAGTGAGGTTACAAAGGCATTTCACTATTTCGAAGAAGGGCATTCACAGGGGAAAGTGATTATAACCATCTAATATTGAAGAAAAGAATCTTTGATTGTATCCTAGTAATACATCGAAATTTCGTGCAGGAGGAAGCAATATGCTTGATTTAAACCCTGAGCAATTTATCTTAAAACCAACGTTTGCGACCATAACCTGTGAACCCAACTGGCAATGGAAACGAAAGGAACCTATTCCCAACTATGATTTGCTATACGTTTGGAGTGGGGAAGGGAAATTAGTTTTAAACGGTAAGGTTTATTCGATAGAAAAAGGCAGCTGTTTTTTATTTCTACCTGGCGATTGGATAACGGCCACTCATAATCCTCAGAATCCACTCAAGTTAACATACATCCATTTTGATTTAGAGAATTTACCGTCTTTATTACCGTCTTCTTATCGGATGATGCAGGATGCAATTGCATTCGAGTCTCTTTTAACACGATATGTTCGTTTGTTTTTAATCAAAACGTATGGGGCGGAAACGGAAGCAAAGCTTATCCTTAAACAATTAATGATCCTGCTTTTACGGGAGGAGCATCAGGTCAATGAACAAGTAGACCAAGCACACCATTCTCTTTTGTCCGCCATTAGGGAAGTGGCAAATTACGTGCAACAACACCCCGGTAAAGAGCATACGGTTGAAAGCTTAGCTGCGCGTGCAAACTTTTCACCCCGTTACTTTTCACTAAAATTTAAGGAAGTTATCGGACAATCGATCAAATCCTACATTGTGGAGACCCGTATCAAAAGAGCTGAGCATTTATTGCATTATACGGGAATGACAGTTACCGAAGTGGCTGATGCATTAGGCTATCGTAATCTCCATTTTTTTAGTAGACAGTTCAAAAAGTATACGGGCAAAAGTCCGTCCGAAATCCGCTAGAGTCATTTATGAATAAAAACCCAAGTACCAATTGGAACTTTAGATGATAATTCTAGAACGTCATGATTAAACATTCTAATACATCCATGTGAGACACTCTTACCGATTGAAGCTGGGTTATTTGTTCCGTGTATACCGTAATGAGGTTTTGACAATCCCATCCACAGCACTCCAAAGGGTCCCCCGGGATTACGTTGTTTATTGATAATCGTGTATGCTGCATTAGGTGTTGGTGTTAACATTTTTCCAACTGCAATTGGATAAACCTTCACCAGCCTCTTTCCATCAAAAAGTTTCAATTGATGTTGTGAGGTAGATATGACAATCCATTTCGCCATGCCGATTCAACTCCATTTTTTAAATATTGTATGAAGTAACCCAGA
>NZ_JBALOX010000039.1:49959-50136 GCF_036965165.1 Bacillus sp. JJ1521
TGTATGAAGTAACCCAGATATTTGTTAATTAATAGGAATTGATTGAATAGTTAACCATAATATAGGTTAAATAAAAACCAAAGCAAAAAGAGATGACTACCAAAATTATAGTCATCTCTTTTTTGTTAAAAATAATCTCTATTAATTCGATAATCCTAAAATTAACTCTTTATAAAT
>NZ_JBALOX010000040.1:0-10972 GCF_036965165.1 Bacillus sp. JJ1521
CATATTTGTCTTATATAATACGAGAAATCCCTCCTTAATAGATATTCTTTCCAAAATGTTCTGATTTTTCTTTCTATCTTGATGTTAATATGGCTTTGTTTCTACTACAAGACCTTTGTTCCGCTATACGCAACTTATTGAATTTTTTTAAATAAAATATTAAAAACCCCTTGAAGAAAAATAATTGGGTTACTTTAGAGGTGCATATATTATAAATATAGTAGATTTTAGGGTAATAAGGTTAGTGAATTTTTTGAAATTTAGAACGTGGATTAAAATTGAGTAACTAGTGATATTTAAAATAAGAGGAGTTTTTCCGGGTAAACTGCAGAATAAAGCTAGGTTTTGGTCTTCTGTCAAGAAAGTAGACAATAAAAATCGAGACTTTTTTTAATAAAACACTACCGCACTTCGTTTGCTGGGGTGTTAGAAATAATCAGTCCATAACCATGACAGATTATTTCTAACACCAAATGGCTAATTTATGAGATATACTCCACTTCATTTTGTCGCTGTTTTTTCTCGAATTGGTTAGGTGAACAATTACCCAAAGTGGAATGTTTTCTCTTTCCATTATAAAAACTACTAACATAGTAATTTATTGCCTTTACAGCTTCCTCTCTGGTTTTAAAACGTCTCCTGTAAATTAAATCTTTTTTGATTGTGGCATGGAATGATTCAATACAGGCGTTATCGTATGGGTCGCCTTTTTTACTCATGCTTATTTGTGCTTTCTGTTCCTTCAAGATATCTGTGTAATCATGCGAACAATATTGAGAGCCTCGATCCGAATGGTGAATAAGCCCTTCTTTGGGCTGCCTTGAAACAATCGCCATATTGAACGCTTGTTCGGTTAACTCCTTTTTCATATGAGAGGCAAGACTCCACCCTACAATTTTTCTAGAGAATAAATCCATAATCGACGATAAGTACAGCCATCCTTCCAACGTCCAAATATATGTAATGTCAGCTACCCAAACTTTATTGGGTTCCTTTACATCAAATTGTCGGTTAAGAAGGTTAGGATAAATATTTAACTCATGGTTGGAATCTGTAGTAACTACATACTTTTCTATTGGAGTAGCTCTTAAACCCATTTCCTTCATCATTCGTGCCACTGTTTTTTGCGAAATAATATAACCCCACTCCACTAGGTCATCGTGAACTCTAGGGCTCCCATAGGTTCCGTAACTCTCATGAAAAGATTTACTAATTTTTTGTTGGATCTCTAAACGGTAATTTTCCTTCTCAGAAAGCGGATTATTCTGGATCTTTAGCCACTTATAGTACCCACTAGTTGATACTTCTAGAACTTTACACATCTTCCACACAGCGTATTCATCTGAGTGGGCTTGAATGAAGGCATAAATTACTTTTGGCTTTTTGTGAAGATGTGCATGGCCTTTTTTAGGATTTCATTTTCCTCTCTTAACTGCTCTATTTCCCTTTCGTGTTGTTTCTTAAGCTCTTCCAGTTCTTTTGGTGTAATATAATCTGTCTTCTTACTGTTCAATTTCTCCCTGTATGTCTTAACCCAGATAATGAGGGTCTTATATGGGATCTCAAGCTCATAGGCAACATCTGTTGCTTTTCTGCCTTCCTCTACAATTAACTTTGAAACATACTCTTTGTATTCTTGTGTATGATGTTTCCCCATGTGAACACGTCCTTTTAAATGTTGATTCAATTATAAACTAAATCTCATTTTCCAGTGTCCACTTTTAAGACTAACCTCAGTTTGGTGTATATAAGAGGAGATTTTCCAATTAAGTAAAGCAAAATAGCCCATTTTTACGTTTTTCGAGTCACTAGTCGGAATCCTTCCATCTATTAATCTATTTTCAGCTCTATTGTATAAATAAGCGAAATTCCTCCGCTTAAAACTTTCTCTTCTTATATCTATTTTACTAGAACATACGGAAAAAATAGAAGAAGACGAACTTCAAAAGTTCGTCTTCTTCACTAAAAGATAATTTCAACTTGGCACAAATTTGGCATTCCACCAATTTGGCTCAGTATGAAATCCTCTTAATCCCTTGATATACAAAGGTTTCTTATTTATTAACCAATGGAACCTTCCATTTCGAACTTGATCAATCTGTTCATTTCTACTGCGTATTCCATTGGAAGTTCTTTTGTAAATGGTTCAATGAAGCCCATTACGATCATTTCAGTTGCTTCTTGTTCTGAAATACCACGGCTCATTAGATAGAATAATTGTTCTTCTGATACTTTTGATACCTTTGCTTCGTGCTCTAATGAAATATTGTCATTTAGGATTTCGTTATATGGAATTGTATCAGATGTAGATTGGTTATCCATAATTAACGTATCACATTCGATGTTTGAACGAGCACCTTCTGCTCTGCGGCCAAAATGAACAACTCCACGGTATGAAACTTTACCACCATGTTTTGCAATTGATTTGGAAACAATTGATGATGTTGTATTTGGCGCAAGGTGCATCATTTTTGCACCTGCATCTTGGTGTTGACCTTTACCAGCGATCGCGATAGAAAGTGTCATACCACGAGCTCCTTCACCTTTAAGGATACATGCTGGGTATTTCATTGTTAACTTAGAACCGATATTACCATCAATCCATTCCATTGTTCCATTTTCTTCAACAACAGTACGTTTTGTAACTAAGTTGTAAACATTGTTTGCCCAGTTTTGAATGGTTGTATAACGGCAATACGCATCTTTTTTAACAATAATCTCAACTACCGCACTGTGAAGTGAGTTTGTTGTGTATACAGGTGCTGTACATCCTTCAACATAGTGTACACTTGCACCTTCATCAACGATGATCAATGTACGCTCAAATTGCCCCATGTTTTCAGAGTTGATACGGAAGTATGCTTGAAGTGGAGTATCAACTTTTATACCTGGTGGTACGTAGATGAATGAGCCACCAGACCAAACAGCTGAGTTCAAAGCAGCGAACTTGTTATCAGTTGGAGGAATAACGGTTGCCCAATGCTTACGGAAAATATCTTCATTTTCTTTAAGAGCTGAATCTGTATCCTTAAACACGATTCCAAGATCTTCAAGGTCTTCCTTCATATTGTGGTAAACAACCTCTGATTCGTATTGCGCGGAAACACCAGCAAGGTATTTTTGTTCCGCTTCAGGAATCCCTAATTTATCAAAAGTTGCTTTAATTTCCTCAGGTACTTCATCCCAAGACTTTTCAGACTTCTCAGACGGTTTTACGTAATACGTAATCTCATCAAAGTTTAAGCTGTTTAAGTCTCCACCCCATTGTGGCATTGGCATGCTATAGAAATGCTCTAAGGACTTAAGACGAAAGTCTAACATCCATTGAGGTTCTTCCTTCATACGAGAGATTTCTTCAACAATCTCTTTTGTTAAACCACGTTCTGAACGGAAGATGGAAACGTCTTTATCTGCAAAGCCATATTTATAATCCCCAATATCAGGCATTTTCTTTGCCATTCTACTTCACTCCATTCTTTGTAAGGGAAATCTTGTCATTTCGACAAGAGATCGCTCACTATTCATTTTGATCGTTCTTAAATCCCTTTTCCATAGCCTTCCAAGCTAATGTTGCACATTTTATACGTGCCGGGAATTTTGAAACGCCCTGAAGTGCTTCAATGTCTCCTAAATCAATGCTATCATCATATTCTTTTCCTAGCATCATTTCTGAGAAGATTTGTGACATTTTTAATGCATCTTCAATATTTTTACCTTTAATCGCTTGAGTCATCATCGATGCGGAAGACATTGAGATGGAACATCCCTCACCGTCGTATTTTGCGTCCTGAACGACCCCATCTTCAACTTTTAAAGTGAGATGAATGCGATCACCACAGGTTGGGTTATTCATGTCGATTGTTAACGCACCATCTTGAATGACTCCACGATTTCTCGGCTTTTTATAATGATCCATTATCACCTGACGGTACAAAGTATCAAGGTTTATGTTAGAATCCATTGCTGAAATACTCCTTTGTTTTTATGAGTCCTTCAACTAGTTTATCAATTTCTTCTTCCGTATTGTAGAGGTAAAAACTTGCACGAGCGGTAGCAGAAACCTTCAACCATTTCATTAAAGGCTGTGCACAGTGATGACCTGCTCTTACAGCGATACCATCTGCATCTAAGACTGTTGCAACATCATGTGGATGAACATCATCTATATTAAAGGTTACGAGTCCTGCACGATGTTTAGGCCCATAAATTGTTAGACCTTCGACTTGTGACAATCGCTCCATTGCATAATTTGCTAGCTGATGTTCATGTTCAAGGATTTGATCAAGACCAATATCCTCCAAAAAGTCAATTGCAGCACCTAATCCAATGGCTCCAGCGATAATAGGTGTTCCAGCTTCAAATTTCCAAGGAAGCTCTTTCCATGTAGATTCGTAAAGGTCAACGAAATCAATCATTTCACCACCAGTTTCAACTGGCTCCATTGTTTCAAGTAATGCTTTTTTTCCATATAATACACCGATACCAGTTGGTCCACACATTTTATGACCCGAAAAAGCAAGGAAGTCACAATCAAGATCTTTCACGTCAATTTTCATATGTGGAGCTGCCTGTGCACCATCAACAACCATAATTGCCCCGTTACGATGTGCAATTTCAGTAATTTCTTTAATTGGGTTTATTGATCCTAGTACGTTAGAAACCATCATTACAGAAACAATTTTTGTTTGATTTGTGACAGTAGCTTCAACATCCTTAAGGTCAATCGAACCATCCTCTTGGAGAGGAATATATTTTAATTTCGCACCAGTGCGTTTCGCAATTTGCTGCCAAGGAATAATATTGGCATGGTGCTCCATATAGGTAATGACAATTTCATCGCCCTCACCGAGATTATCTCGCCCATAGCTTTCCGCAATTGTATTAATTGCAGTCGTTGTTCCCCTGGTAAAAATAATCTCTTGAATGGAGGAGGCATTAATGAATTTACGAACTTTTTCACGAGCATTTTCATAAGCATCAGTAGCTTTTGTACCAAGGGTATGAACCCCTCTGTGTACATTCGAATTATATTCTCGATAGTAACGATCAAGCGTTTCAATAACAGTAACAGGCTTTTGAGATGTAGCAGCACTGTCCAAATAGACAAGTGGTTTTCCATTTACTTCTTGATCTAAGATTGGGAACATGGAACGAATATCTTTGATATTCATTATCTTACTTTCCTTTCGATTACCTCAACTAGTTGTTTTTTTACTCCTTCAATTGGAAGTTGGTTTACAACTGGTGCAAGGAATCCATGGATAACTAAGCGCTCTGCTTCCTCTTGTGGAATACCACGGCTCATTAAATAATATAATTGAACTGGGTCAACCCTACCAACAGAAGCAGCGTGACCTGCTGTTACATCGTCTTCGTCTATAAGTAAAATTGGGTTTGCATCTCCACGAGCTTTTTCGCTAAGCATCAATACTCTTGATTCTTGTTCTGCATTTGATTTAGAAGCGCCATGTTCAATATGACCAATACCATTAAAAATCGAGCTTGCGCTGTCCTTCATAACACCATGTTTTAGAATATAACCTTCTGAATTTTTACCATAGTGTGTAATTCTAGTCGTAAAGTTTTGCTTTTGTTCGCCACGACCGACAACGACTGTCTTTGAATCAGCGTAGGATCCATCACCAACTAAGTTCGTGATGTTTTCAGAGATTGTATCTCCATCATTCATTAATCCAAGCGCCCATTCAATTTTACTATCACGACCAATAACACCACGACGAGTTACATAGGTTGTATTTCCTGCTGCTAAAGCATCTACAGCACCATATGTTACCTTCGCATTGCTACCCGCAATAACCTCAGACACGATATTTACAATTGTATTTACAGAATCTGTTGTTGAAATATAGTTTTCAACATAAGTAACAGAACTATTATCTTCAGCCACAACGATTACATGGTTAAAAGTAGACACTTCACCATTTTCTTGAATAAATACAGCATGTAGTGGAACCGACACTTCAACATTTTTAGGAACATATACAAAGGCTCCACCATTTAAGAGTGCAGCGTGTAACGCAGTTAGACGATTTTCGTCAGCCTTAACCGCTTCAGTCATAAAATATTTTTGAAGAAGGTCACCATGTTCACGAGCAGCTGTATGAATATCTGTAAAAATAACGCCACTTGCCTTTATTTCTTCAGTTAGAGAAATAAATGCTGGTGTATTATTACGTTGAATATATATATTCTTTTCTTCTTCAACATGAATTAAAGATTTGATTTCTTCAGGTAATTCGTCAATTGAATTATATGGAGCACTTTCCACAACATGGTTTGCAAATTGCGTAAAGTTCCATTTGTCAATTTTTGTTTTATCTGGTCTTGGCATTGGAAGGTCTTCTGCTTTTTCAAGAGCCTGTATGCGAAGATCCTGTAGCCAACTTGGTTCACCAAGGGTAGACGAAAAACCTCTGACATAATCTTTATCAAATGGTAATTTCGTATCGATTGTCATAATAATCCTCCTAACGCTTACGCTTCTTGATCTACAGTTTCATCTTCAATTCCTAGTTCTTGCTTGATCCAATCATATCCTTCTGCTTCTAGACGTTGTGCAAGCTCTGGACCTCCAGATTTTACGATACGTCCTTGCATCATGACATGTACTTTATCAGGTGTAATATAGTTAAGTAAGCGTTGGTAGTGAGTGATGATTAAGCAACCAAACTCTTCTCCGCGCATTTTATTGATTCCATTAGAAACTACCTTTAATGCATCAATATCAAGTCCTGAGTCAATCTCATCAAGGATTGCAATCTTAGGCTCAATCATCATTAATTGTAGGATTTCATTACGTTTCTTTTCCCCACCTGAGAAGCCTTCGTTAAGGTAACGTTGAGCCATGTCAGGATCCATTTCTAAGAAGTCCATGCTTTTATCCATTGTACGGATGAATTTCATTAGTGGGATTTCATCGCCTTCTTCACGACGTGCATTTATTGCAGAACGAAGGAATTCAGCATTAGTAACACCACTAATCTCACTTGGATATTGCATAGCTAAGAAAAGACCAGCGCGTGCACGCTCATCAACTTCCATTTCTAATACATCTTCTCCATCTAAAGTAACGCTACCACTTGTAACCTCATATTTAGGATGACCCATGATTGCAGATGATAAAGTGGATTTACCAGTACCATTTGGTCCCATGATTGCGTGAATTTCTCCGCCTTTTATTTCAAGGTTTACACCCTTTAAAATCTCCTTGCCTTCGATTTCGACATGAAGATCTTTAATTTCTAAAGTAGATCCTGCCATAACTACTACCTCCATTAGACAAAAAATATTTTGTATAGTTTTGACAAATTAAGTCAAAACTTTATTCTCATTTTATTCTCATTACAATCTTATAACAAATTCAAAGTGATATCAACCTTTACACATTGCTTACGGGAATACATTTTTAGGAACAAGTTGATTGATTAGAAACTGTGAATTTTGATTGTTTTTTGAGAATGAAAATATGACCCTTATAAGAATTTGTTCCTTAAAACTTGTCCTTCACTAAGATACCATAAATAAGTAAGATATGTAAGGAAGAAGGGTTTTTAGCGCTTTTTTAAAGCCTTCATCTTATGGCTTATTTTCTACACATTTATTAAATTCATCCCATATGAAAAACCCAGCTTAGAGCTGAGTTTCCCCGATAAAGCGATATCTATATATGAATTCTTTGACCAATTTGAGCAGCAATCATTCGCTCTTGTTTATATTCTTGTTCCCGGTTCTTCTCAACCCGTAATCGTTCCTTGAACTTTCGACAGTAATCCTCATAGCCAATCCCATGTGCCTGATGCATCGCCTTTTCCATTTCGCCCGTATAATTTAAACGGATTCGATTGATAATGAACCAATCCCTTCAGTTTTTTGTGTGCCTTATCAATTACGCCTTGCGTAATTGCATCCAGCTTTTGGACTCGTGATACACGAGTCAACTCCTCTACAAAATCTGTGATATCCGCCGGAGGCTCTAACATTGTTCAGCTTCTGCTGAATAATGTTATACACAGTTTTAATGGTAGCATCATCTACTTTTTGCCTCAATGACGGGATTTCCTGATATATGAGGATCCCTTTACTTATTTGGTTTTGACAGTAACCTGAGGAGCAGGGTATATACAATTAAAGCCATTTCCTTCGTTTTGCTCACGAATATTAGAGATATGAAAAAAAGCTTACCAATTGGCAAGCTTCAATTTCATTTATTGAACGGTAATAACTGCACCAGCATATTTTTCTTCAATGAACTTCTGAATTTCTTCAGATTTTAATACTTCTACCAATGCCTTTATGTCTTCACGGTCTTCGTCACCTTTATTAATAACGATTAGGTTTGCAGGGACTACGTCTTCACCTTCAAAGGCAATTCCTTCCTCTGCAATGTTCACGCCACCTTCAAGGGCATAGTTTGTGTTGATTACAACCGCATCTCCTTCTCCATTTTGGAACGCAGATGCAAGTAGCTTAGCTTCAATTAAATTCGAGAAGTCAAGATTTTTTGGATTCTCAACGATATCTTCAACTCTAGCTTGGTTACCAACGCCCTCTTTTAATTTGATAAGACCTTCTTTTTCAAAGATCGGTAAAATACGGCCGTGGTCACTGAATGAATTACTCATAATAATTTTTGCTCCATCTGGAAGCTCTTGTAAACTCTTGTATTCCTTTGAATAAATTCCGATAGGCTCTTTGTGAATTTCAGCAACACTAACAAAATCAAAATCTGGGTTATCCTTTAATTGTAAGTCTAAGTAACCAGGTGTTTGGAAGTAGTTTGCGTCAATGTCTTTTCCATGAAGTGCTACGTTTGGTAAAATGTAGTCTGTAAATACTTCAATTTTAAGGTCAATTCCCTTTTCCTTTAACAAAGGTTTTGCTTGTTCAAGCACTTCGGCATGTGGAACTGCTGAGGCACCTACGATTAATTCTTTATTTCCTTCTGCTTCTTTCGTGTCGCCACCCTCGTTTGACTTATCGCTTGATCCACAAGCGGCTAATGTAAGGGCTAGTAGTCCAATTAATAATACATAAAGTAGTTTTTTCATTTGTGTTCCTCCTGTTATCTCTTATCTGTATGTTTTGTAAAGTAATCCCCAATAAATTGAATGATAAATACTAAAATTAAAATTGCAACAGTTGCGATAAATGTAATGATTGGCTTACCGCCTTGGAAACCGTATAAATAGGCAAAATGCCCTAAACCACCTGCTCCAATAACACCTGCCATTGCTGTAAAACCTACTAATGAGATGGCAGTTACGGTAATTCCTGATATTAGTGCTGGTAATGATTCAGGAATTAACACCTTGTAAATGATTGCCCCGTTTGTTGCACCCATTGAATTAGAAGCTTCAATAACACCCTTATCAATTTCGCGCAATGCAATTTCAACCATTCTCGCGTAAAACGGAGCCGACCCTATGATAAGGGATGGCAATGCAGCGTTTGGTCCTAGCATTGACCCCATTACAATTTTTGTAAAAGGAATCAAAAGCACAATCAGGATGATAAATGGTATGGATCGAAAAATATTCACTAGTGCTGATACAATTCGATTTACCACTGAATTTTCCCACGCATTTCCTTTATCCGTTAAAAAGAGAACTAAGCCTAAAATTAGACCAATGATAAAAGTGGCAAGAACCGAAACAGCAGTCATATAAAGGGTTTCTAAGGTTGCTTCCCAAAGATTTCCCCAGTTTAACGCTTGATAGTCATTAACTTGTTTCTCCCATTTAAGAAGAGCTTGGAATTGTTCAAGCATTTTCAATCACCTCAGCTTCTACTCGTTGTTGTCGAATAAAATCGATGGCTGAAGTGATTTCATTCTTATCACCAGCTAGATGAATAAACAATGTACCATAAGATCCATTTTGAGTTTGTGAGATCTTTCCTTGTAAAATATTCACTTCTACGTTAAAGTCTCGGATCAAACTAGTGATTAATGGCTTTCCAGCATCGTCCCCAATGAAAGTAAGCTGGATTACTTTTCCATTTGGATAAATATCAAGTAAATGCTCAATCGTTTCTTTTGTTTCTTCAGGCTCAGTTACTTGTTGCACAAAGCGTTTTGTAATCTTTGCTTGGGGCTTTTTAAATACATCAAGAACTTGGCCTTGCTCAACAATCGCTCCGTTTTCCATGACGGCAACATGGTGACAGATTTTACGAATAACATGCATTTCATGGGTAATTAACACAATCGTTAATCCCAAACGTTCATTGATATCTACAAGTAAATCCAAAATCGAGTCAGTTGTTTGTGGGTCCAGTGCGGAGGTTGCTTCATCACAGAGCAAGACTTTAGGATTGTTTGCAAGCGCTCGTGCTATTCCTACCCTTTGCTTTTGACCACCACTAAGCTGGGAAGGATAAGCATCTTCTCTTCCTTCTAAACCAACTAGCTTTATAAGCTCTGTAACTCGTTCTTCCCGTTTGGCTTTTGGTACCTTAGCTATTTCAAGTGGAAACGAAATATTTTCTCTCACTGTTCGCGACCATAAAAGGTTAAAGTGCTGGAAGATCATGCTGATTTCTTGTCGTGCGTTACGTAACGCTTTTCCTTTAATGGAGGTGATATCATAACCGGCAACCGAAACAGTTCCTTCAGTCGGCGTTTCGAGTCCATTCAACAAACGAATGAGTGAGCTTTTACCAGCACCACTGTACCCGATAATTCCAAAGATTTCACCTTCATTGATGTTCAGATCAATATTGTCAACGGCTGTAACGGAATTTGTTTTCGTTTTATAAACCTTTTTAACATTTTTTAGTGTTATCACATTGTCACACCTTCTATCCATAGAAAACTATGCTTAGTTTATGCGATACAGTAAATATTAAAAGCAAATAAATCAAATATGCCATGGCATATTTGCTGCCCTGATTTTAGGTCCACAGGAAGTGGGTCATAAAGACGTTGCCACAGGAAGTGGCGTTCTTAGTCTTT